>JBKQQE010000437.1:0-15184 GCA_052326245.1 Xanthobacteraceae bacterium
ACGGCTTGCCCATCCCATCCTCCCGACTCAGTCGCAAAGATGGAATCAGCGTTCCATACCCAAGGGAATCCCTCCCGACTCGCTTTTTGGGGAACTCGCTCTAGCCTGCCCGGATTGCCTCATTCGCAGAACCGCTTACCGCCGCAATGCCAAAGCCGCCGTTGCCTTGGCGACTCAGGCGCGCCTACACTAGGATGACAATGGCGGCAAGATAGCCGTCTTGTGAACCTTGGATTCGAGCAACAACCGGCGGGGAGTTCGATGCGGATTATTACAGGTCTGTTTCTCGCGAGTGCCGTCTCAACGCTGACTGCGACGCTGGCGTGGTCCGAGACGCCGGCGCCTCCGGCGCCAAAACAGCAAGCTACCGCCGCAGTTCCCGCTCCAGCCGCCCCCGCCGCAGCGGAGAAGACCGCCTGCGCCAATCCGGATGCGCTCGGGGTCTCCCGCGTCGTGCAGATCGATACCACGGGCGGCCCGGGCTTCGGCTTCGAGCATTTCAAGCAGCTCGACTTCCTGCGCGACAAGGAGGTGGTTCTGACGTTCGACGATGGGCCGTGGCCCATCAACACCCCCGCCGTGCTCAAGGCGCTCGCCGACGAATGCACCAAGGGGCTGTTCTTTCCAATCGGCAAGCACGCGACCTACTATCCCGAAATCCTCAAGCAGGTCGCGGCCGCCGGACAGACCATCGGCTCGCACACATGGTCGCACGCTGTGCTGACCAAGAAGGGCACCACCGACCAGGCGGCGAAGGACGAGATCGAAAAGGGCATCAGCGCGGTGCGCTGGGCGCTGGGCGAGCCGCCGTCGCCGTTCTTCCGTTTCCCGGCCCTGCAGCACCCGCCGGCCATGGTGACCTATCTCGGCGAACGCAACATCGCCATCTGGTCGTGCGATCTCGATTCATTCGATTTCAAGGCCAGCAAGCCCGAGACGGTGATCGCATCGGTGATGGGAAAGCTCGACAAGCTCGGCAAGGGCATCATCCTGATGCATGACTTTCAGAAGCACACCGCCGAGGCGCTGCCCGCGCTGCTTCGTCGCCTCAAGGCTGGCGGCTACAAGGTCGTACAGGTCAAGGCCAAGGCACCGGTGCAGACGATTGCCAGCTACGACGAAGCCATCCTCAAGGAAACCAAGCTGCCGACCGTCAGCACGCGTCCGGTGTCGAGCGTGGTGCAGACGATCGCGGAGTAGCCACCGGCAAAATGGCCAGCCGGCCGCCCCCACCCAACGGCTGGAGGTTCGAATACAGTTGTGGTTTCGAACCCGAAGCCGCCGCCAATTGCGATTAGTTACGGCTTTGACACTTCCACCGCCGTCGGCGCAGTGTTCGGCATCTCGGCACGCGCCGCGCCCCAATTTGGGCAAATTGCCCAGCAACGACCGGTTGAAGATGAAGACAGAAACAATGATGTCTGATCACGTTGAAGTAAAGCTGAAGAACGTCATTGTCGATTGCGCTTGCGGTGTGCACCCTTGGGAAAAACATCCTGAACGGCCCAATCGGCTTTCCATCAACGTAACGCTGTTCGCAAAACTGACCCATCGCCGGCTGGCGGAGTTCGGGTATATCGACTACGATTTCATCCGCAACTACCTGAAACAGCTGGAATCCCGTCCGCACACCGATCTGATCGAGACTCTGCTGGACGAAATCGTCGACCGATGTTTCATCGACGAACGCGTGGACGCCTGCCGGGTCTCCATCATGAAGCTCGACATCTTCACCGAGACCGAAGCGGCCGGTGTGGAGGTCTATCGTACACGCGCGCAGTGGGCTTAGCCTCATGCCAGTCGCGTTGATCACAGGCTCCGCAAGTCGCCTGGGAATGGTGATAGCGAGCCACCTGGCGGAGAACGGCTATAGCCTGATCCTGCATGTCAACAAGTCACGTGCTGAAGGCAAGAAACTTCAGAAGAGCATCACGGCCGCGGGCCACAAGGCCTCGCTGATGTTCTGCGATTTCGGGAAGCCATCCGGCGTTCTGAGATTCTTTGAAGGCGTTTTCGATCGGCATGGAACGCCCGACCTGATCATCAACAACGCCTCCGCGTTCGAATATGATTTTCCGGGACGCGGGTCGGCCGAGATACTCGACAAGAGCCTGGCGATTCATGTCAGAACGCCTGCGCTGCTGCTCGAATTCGCAAACCGGAAAGCCAGCAGCAAGCGGCCGATTACTGTCGTGAACATACTGGATCAGAAGGTCGTAAACCTGAATCCGGACTATTATAGCTACACCGTCGGAAAGTCAGCCCTGTTCGCGATCACGCGAATGTGGCAAATGGCGCCATCGAGCAAGTTGCGGGTGTTCGGCATCCTTCCCGGCTTGCTGTTCCCGAGCGGGAAACAAACCCAGCACGATTTTGAGCGTGTCAGGAATGACACCCTGTTGAACAGGAATGCCACGCCTCAGGAGATCGCGAACGCGATTCTGTTTGTCGCCCGCACCCCCTCGATGCCCGGGCAAAATCTTACAATCGACGGCGGCGAGAGTCTGGTTCGAAGAGCGCGCGACATTGCGTACGAATAGTCGGGCCTTCGAGACGGCGGCGGAACCGGGAGAGCCGGGCCGGTGCCGACGCCTGCTCAATTATCCGAATAGACGACCTCGTCGGAAACTGTGCGCGAGCGCGGGAAGCCCGCGATGATCAGGAGAGCGCCGACCAGCGACAGGTTCTTCAGGGCGTGGATCATTTGCTCGTCGCGTTCCGCCCCGCTGCTCATATCCCAGAAATTGTGATACGACACCGTGGCCGCGATCACGAACAGGATCAATATCACGGCGAAAAACCGGGCGCCGAAATTCAGCGCGATCAACAATCCGCAGATCACTTCGATGATGCCGGCCGCGATCGCCAGGATCTGCGCGATCGGCATTCCCGTCAGGGTCTCCAGCTGGCCGCTGTAGGCCGCCAGCGCCGCCGGGACCACCACCTTGGCGGCGATGGCCTGGGTTGTCGCCGGGATATTGACCAGCTTCATCGCCCCGGACAGAACGAACAGCACCGCAAACAGAATACGTCCGATCGCAACTAACATGGTTGTCCCCATCGCATTGCTGGAAAATGACTGGTTGAGCTGCCTCGTGGTCTAGTTGTCCGCTTCGAGAACGCGATTCCGGTGCGCTCTCCCGTTACGTGAACAATGTCGGTTGCTGCCGTACCGCCTGCTCCTGTGCTTCGACCACCGCGACCGCCGTCATGTTCAGGATGCCCCTCGCGGTCACCGACTTGGTCAGAATATGCGCCGGGCGAGCCGAACCGATCAGGATCGGACCGACCGGCAGCGCATCAGCGAGCATCTTGATCATCTGGTAGGCGATGTTGGCGGCGTCGAGATTCGGCATGATCAGGACGTTCGCCACGCCTTCCAGCCGGGAATGCGGCAGCACGGCCTGGCGCGCGATCTCCGACAAAGCAGAATCGCCTTGCATCTCCCCGTCGGCTTCGATCTCGGGATGGTGCTCGGCGAGCAGCCGCGTGGCCTCGCGAACCTTGCGCGAGGATTCGCTGTCATAGCTGCCAAAATCCGAATGCGACAGAAACGCGATCTTCGGCTTCAGTCCGAAGCGCTGGACGTGAACCGCCGCCTGCGCGGCCATTTCCGCCAGTTCGGTGGCCGTCGGATTGAGCCGGACGTGGGTGTCGGCGATGAAATAGGGGCCCTTGCTGGTAATCACTAGCGCCAGCGCGGAAAAATCGGCCACGCCCGGGCAGAATCCGACGATTTCCCGCACGTGCCGCAGATGGCTCATGTAGCGGCCCTCAACGCCGCAAATCATCGCATCGGCTTCGCCGCGCATCACCGCCAGGGCCGCGATGACCGTGTTGTTGGTCCGCACCAGCGTCCGGGCCACGTCCGGGGTCACGCCCCTGCGGCCTGCAACCTGGATATAGCTCTGCACATAGGACCGATAGCGCGGGTCGTCTTCGGGATTGACCAGATGGAAATCGCGGCCGGCGCGGATCTCGAGACCGGACCGCTCGATGCGGGCAGCCACCACCGACGGACGGCCAACCAGAATCGGCAGCGCCAGCTTTTCTTCCAGGATGACCTGGACCGCCCGCAAGATGCGCTCATCCTCGCCTTCGGCATAGATCACCCGCATGGGCTGGGCCTTGGCGCGGGCAAACACCGGCTTCATGATCAGGCCGGAGCGGAAGGTGAAACGCTCAAGATTCTCGACGTAGTCGTCGAAATTCGCAATCGGGCGGGTCGCGACGCCGGAGTCCATCGCCGCCTTGGCGACGGCGGGCGCGATCCGCAGCATCAGGCGGGGATCGAACGGGCTGGGAATCAGCGAGCCGGGGCCGAAGCCCTGCGCCTCGCCCCGTTCCGACGAACGCGCGACCACATCCGACGGGGCCTCGCGCGCGAGTTGGGCGATGGCGTCGACGGCGGCCCGCTTCATCTCCTCATTGATCGCGGTCGCGCCGACGTCGAGGGCGCCCCGAAAGATGAAGGGAAAGCACAGGACATTGTTGACCTGGTTGGGAAAGTCCGAGCGCCCGGTGCAGATCATCGCGTCCGGCCGCACCGCGCGGACGTCGTCGGGCATGATTTCCGGCGTCGGATTGGCGAGCGCCATCACCAGCGGCTTCTCGGCCATCTGCGCCACCATCTCGCGGGACAGCACGTTGGGTCCGGACAGGCCGAGGAAAATGTCGGCGCCCCCGATGACGTCCGCCAGCGTCCGCTTGTCGGTTTTTTGCGCATAGACCGATTTCCAGCGATCCATGTTCTCGTTGCGGCCCTCGTGGACCAGCCCGTCGATATCGCAAACCCACACGTTCTTGCGCTGGACGCCCATCGACACCAGCAGGTTGAGGCAGGCGAGCGCCGCGGCGCCCGCGCCGGCGGTCACGATCTTGACGTCCTCAAGCTTCTTGCCGTTCAGCGCCAGCGCATTGCGAACGGCCGCGCTGACGATGATCGCGGTGCCGTGCTGGTCGTCGTGAAAAACCGGGATCTTCATCCGCTCCTTCAGCTGCGCTTCGATTTCGAAGCACTCAGGCGCGCGGATGTCCTCCAGATTGATGCCGCCGAATGTCGGCTCCAGAGCGGCGACCGTCTCGACCACCCGCTCCACGGTGCTGGCGGCGATCTCGATGTCGAAGACGTCGATATTGGCAAATTTCTTGAAGAGAACCGCCTTGCCTTCCATCACCGGCTTGGACGCCAGCGGCCCGATATTGCCGAGCCCGAGAACCGCGGTGCCGTTGGTAACGACGGCCACGAGGTTGGCCCGGCAGGTCAGCGTCGCCGCTTCGCTCGGATCCTGGGCAATGGCCTCGCAGGCCGCCGCGACGCCCGGCGAATAGGCAAGCGCGAGGTCGCGCTGGTTGGCCAGCGGCTTGATCGGATGGATTTCGAGCTTACCCGGACGAGGAAGGCGGTGGTAGGCAAGCGCGGCTGAGCGTAGATCCTCCGAATAAGACATCTCTTCCCTCCGAACCGTCTGCTGACCCGCAGGCCAGGCGACTGCGAACCGGCAGACCGTTCAACGCCGCAACCACGCCCGCGAGTCCATCTCAACGCGCCCGATTCCGCAATGCACGCGGATCGGTTTCTTGGTGTTTCTGGCCATGCGCGCGGGCACCCCGGACCGTCACCCCTGGGGCAGATTGAGCCGAATATGCAACTCGCGCAACTGCTTCGGCGTCACTTCCGACGGTGCGCCCATCAGCAGATCTTCGGCGCGTTGGTTCATCGGAAACAGCGAGATTTCCCGCAAGTTGGTGGTCCCACACAGCAGCATGACGATGCGATCGACCCCGGCGGCCATCCCGCCATGGGGCGGCGCGCCATACTGGAATGCCCGGTACATGCCGCCGAACCGCTCGACCACATCCTTTTCGCCGTAGCCCGCGATCTCGAACGCCTTGACCATTGCCTGCGGACGATGATTGCGGATCCCACCCGAGGCGATTTCGTAGCCGTTGCAACTGATGTCGTACTGGAACGCCTTGATCGTGAGCGGATCCTGGGTTTCCAGCGCCTCGAGCCCACCCTGCGGCATCGAAAACGGATTGTGGGAGAAGTCGACCTTCTTGTCGTCTTCGTTGTACTCATACATCGGAAAGTCGACGACCCAGGCAAGCTCGAACCGGTCCTTGTCGACCAGGTTGAGCTCTTCGGCGACCTTGGTCCGCGCGAGCCCGGCGAAGCGAACGAACTTCGACGGATCGCCGGCGACGAAGAACGCGGCATCTCCGTCCTTCAGACCCAGCGCCACACGGATGGCCGCGGTGCGCTCCGCACCGATATTGTTGGCGAGCGGCCCGGCCCCCTCGCCGCCCTCGCGCCACATGATGTAGCCGAGGCCCGGCTGGCCCTCGCCCTGCGCCCACGAATTCATCCGGTCGCAAAACGCGCGCGATCCGCCGCCCGGCGCGGGGATCGCCCAGACCTGGTTCCTGGCGTCTTCCAGCATCCGCGCGAACACCTTGAAACCCGAGCCGCGGAAATGGTCCGAGACGTCCTGCATCACCAGGGGATTGCGCAGGTCCGGCTTGTCGGAGCCGTATTTGCGCAGCGCCTCGGCGTAGGGAATCCGCGGCCAGTTGCGGGTCACCGGCTTGCCCTTGGCGAACTCTTCGAACACGCCGGTGATCACCGGCTCGACCGCCGCGAACACGTCCTCCTGGGTGACGAAGCTCATTTCGAGATCGAGCTGATAGAACTCGCCCGGCAGCCGGTCGGCCCGCGGATCCTCGTCGCGGAAGCACGGCGCGATCTGGAAATAGCGGTCGAAGCCGGACATCATCAGCAGCTGCTTGTATTGCTGGGGCGCCTGCGGCAGCGCGTAGAAGCGCCCGGGATGAATCCGGCTCTGCACTAGGAAATCGCGCGCGCCCTCGGGCGAGGATGCGGTGAGAATCGGGGTCTGGAACTCGAAGAACCCGCCGTCCTTCATGCGCCGGCGCATCGAATCCACGATCGCGCCGCGGGTCATGATGTTCTGGTGCAGCCGCTCGCGCCGCAGATCCAGGAACCGGTATTTCAGCCTGACGTCCTCCGGATAGTCCTGATCGCCGAACACCGGCAGCGGCAGTTCGCCGGCCGGACCGAGGACCTCGATCTCGGTGATGAAAATCTCGACCTCGCCGGTGGGCAATTCAGGGTTGTCGGTTCCCTCCGGCCGCCGGCGAACCTTGCCATCGATCCGCACCACCCATTCCGAACGCAGCTTCTCCGCATCCCGGAACGCCGGCGAATCAGGGTCGGCGACGCACTGGGTCAACCCGTAATGGTCGCGCAGGTCGATAAACAAGAGCCCGCCATGATCGCGAATGCGATGGCACCAGCCCGACAGCCGCACAGACTCGTCGATATGGCTCGCGCGGAGCGCGCCGCAGGTATGGGACCGGTATCGATGCATGGAAATCCTGAGTAACGCCAAAGCCGTGGATTCGGAAGGTGCGGAACGTCCGAGGGTTTACCCGAGCCCGGCGCGGGCGGCAACCAACGGGCCCGGCGCCGCCGAGGCAATTTTTGCAAGCGCGAAAAGGCTCGGATAAACAACGCTGTTAACCCAACAAATCGGGGCGACAAGCGCGCCAAGAACGGTTATTCAGCATCGTCATGAAGCTGATCACGTCAACTGGCGAGCTCCAAGCCGCCTGTGCCCGCCTTGCCAAGCATCCCGTCATAACCGTCGATACCGAGTTCTTGCGGGAGACGACCTACTACCCCCTGCTCTGCGTCATCCAGATGGCGAGCCCGGACGAGGCGGTGGTGGTCGACACGCTGGCCGAGGAAATCGACCTCGCGCCCTTCTTTGCCCTGATGGGCAACGAGGCAGTTCTCAAGGTCTTCCATGCGGCCCGGCAGGATATTGAAATCGTCTGGCACCAGGCCGGAATTGTTCCCCATCCGGTATTCGACACCCAGGTCGCGGCGATGGTGCTGGGCTACGGCGACAGCATCGCCTACGACGCGCTGGTCGAGCGCATCACCGGCCATCGCCCCGACAAGACCCACCGCTTCACTGACTGGTCGCGCCGGCCCTTGACCGAGGAGCAGCTTCACTACGCGGTGTCGGACGTCACCCATTTGCGAGAAGTTTTCAGCGCGCTTGACACCGACCTCAAGAAGCGCGGGCGCAGCGACTGGGTCAGCGAGGAAATGGCCGTGCTGACCTCGCCCAAGACCTATGATTTTCACCCTGAGCGGGCCTGGGAGCGCCTGAAGACCCGGGTCCGCAAGCCGAAGGAACTTGCGGTTCTGATGGAGGTCGCGGCCTGGCGCGAGAAGGAAGCCCAAGGCCGGGACGTGCCGCGGTCGCGGATCCTGAAGGACGACGCCATCGGCGACATCGCCACCCACGCCCCCACCAGCCTCGACCGGCTTGCCGGATTGCGCTCGTTGCCCAAGGGCTTCGAACGCTCGAAATGGGGCCAGGACATCGTCGATGCGGTACAGCGCGGCCTGGCGCGCGATCCGCTCAGCCTGCCCAAACTCGACAAGCCCCGCGGCAATGTCAACACGTCGGCCATCGTCGAATTGCTGAAAGTGCTGCTGCGGATGACGTCGGAGCGGCACGGCGTCGCATCCAAGGTGATCGCCACGGTCGACGATCTCGACCTGATCGCGGCCGACGACGATGCCGATGTCGAGGCGTTGCGCGGCTGGCGGCGCGAATTGTTTGGCGAAGCCGCGCTCGGCCTGAAGCATGGCCGGCTGGCGTTGGCGATCAACAAGGGCCGGGTGGTTCCGATCACCCGCGACTAAGCCTCGCGGGTCTTCTGCTTCTTGACGACGGCGCCCGACCGACCGAGCAGCCGCGCCAGCTGCTTGAAGCGGCTGGAAACCCGATCCGCCGCAAGGTCGGCGATCCTGGCATCGAACACCAGCTGCAATTTGCGGCCCTCGCTTCGAAAATGCGTTGCCGGCAGAACGCCCGGGCGCGCCGCCGAGATCAGATGGGCGACGCGAAACATCGCGCCGAGAACGCGCGCCCGCTCCAGCATGTGCGGGTTGACCAGCGCGCGAACGTCCAGCGGCGCTTCGTTTTCCGGGTCGAACCCGGCATAACGGTAGTAGACCGCAAGCGCCAGCAGGGCGCGGCCCTGGTGGGTAATGCCGCCGAAATGGCCATTGGTGATCGCGTTCAAGGACTGCTCGCCGCGATGGTCGGGATGGGCGCGCCAGCCGATATCCGACAACAGGCACCCCGCATGGCGCAACCGGCGCTCGTCCTCGGTTTCCTTGAGGTGAACGTTTCTGACCAGACGGTCAGTCCACCCGATCAGTTCCTCGGCGTGGCGCGGCGAGCGCGACCGCAACAGGTTGAGCGTCTCCGCCGCCGCGATCAATCCATCCTTGGCGCGTTCCCGCGGCGGCAGCTTCTCGTACAGCAAGCCCTCGCGCACGCCGTAGGTCGAGAACACGATCGTCTTTGGTTTGGCGATGAGCAAAATATATTCAAGAACGAGCGCGGCATAGGTCAGCAACGGGCGGCGCGCGTCGGCGACGGTTTCGATATCGGCCAGCGTACCGGCGGTCGCAAGACGACGCAGGCGGCGAACGAAATCGAGCGCCTCGGTCGCCGAGATCGAATAGCCGTGCATCACGCGCAACGCGTATCCGCTCTGGATGATGTGAATTCGCGCGAAGGCGCGCCAGGTCCCGCCGACCGCATAAAAGGTGCGTCCGCGACCGGCCTTCAACTGGGCCACCGACGACAGCTCGGTCCTGACGATGCGCTCGGCGCGCTTCAGCGACTTCTGCGATACGTCCTGCAACGCGAGGCCGCCGAGTGGCAGGGTCAATCCGCCGCCGACCCGGTTGCCGTGCACGTCGATCAATTCGAGCGAGCCGCCGCCGAGGTCGCCGATGACGCCGTCCGGCTTGTGGACCCCGGAGATCACGCCCAACGCGGAAAGCCGCGCTTCGCGCGCGCCCGACAGGATTTCGATCGACGTCCCGCAAATGCGCTCCGCCTGAGCAATGAAGTCGGGCCCGTTGGTCGCTTCGCGGCAGGCCGCGGTCGCGATCGCGTGCACCCGCCCCACCCGCATGACCTTGCAGAGAGCACGGAAGCGGCGCAATGCGCTGAGCGCCTTCTGCACGGCGTCAGCCGCAAGCAGGCCGGTGGTCTGCACCTCGCGGCCGAGGCCGCACAACGTCTTCTCGTTGAAGATCGGCGCGAGGTTGCGCGTCAGGTCCTCGTAGACCACAAGCCGGATCGAGTTCGATCCGATATCGATGACGGCAACGCTCGCTGGCGGCTTGCGGCGGCGCGGCGGCGTGCGCTTACGACGGCTGACTGCGCTCCGACCGGCGGGTGAGGCGGCGTGGCGAAGATTCTTTGAGGGACTTTCCACGGCCGGACAGACTCGGATTCGTCATGAAATAGTTGTGCAGATTGAAAGGCTCCTCGCCTTTCGCGGCCTTCATACGCGTAGACGACCCATCGGGCAACAATTGCCAGCTCTGCTCATTGTCCTTCAGGTTGGCCACCATGATCTGCTCCAGAACCTGTTGATGCACCGTTGGATTCTGAAGCGGACAGAGCACCTCGACACGACGGTCGAGGTTGCGCGGCATCATGTCCGCGGACGAGATATACACAATCGCCTTGGGCGACGGCAGGCCGTGCCCCATTCCGAAGCAATAGATTCGGCCGTGCTCGAGGAAGCGACCGATGATGGATTTGACGCGAATGTTTTCCGACAGTCCGGGCACTCCCGGCCGCAGGCAGCAGATTCCCCGCACCACCAGTTCGATCGAAACGCCGGCCTGGGAGGCGGCATAGAGCGCGTCGATGATGTCGGGATCGACCAGCGAGTTCATCTTCATCCAGATCGCCGCCGGTCGGCCGTGTCGGGCATGCGAGATCTCGTCGGCGATGTGCTGCAGGATGCGCTTGCGCAGCGTCAGGGGCGAGACCGCCATTTTCTCGATGTCGATCGGCTCGGCATAGCCGGTGATGTAGTTGAAGACCCGCGCGCCGTCGCGGGCGATCACCGGATCCGACGTGAAATAGGACAGGTCGGTATAGATGCGCGCGGTCACGGGATGATAGTTGCCGGTGCCGACGTGAACGTAGCTGGTCAGCGAGCCGCCTTCCCGGCGCACCACCAGCGAAAGCTTGGCATGGGTCTTCAATTCGATGAAGCCGTAGACCACCTGGACACCGGCGCGCTCGAGATCGCGCGCCCAGCGAATATTGGCTTCCTCGTCGAAGCGCGCCTTGAGCTCGATCAGCGCAGTCACCGATTTCCCGGCTTCGGCGGCCTCCACCAGCGTTTTCACGATCGGCGAATTGCTGGACGTGCGGTACAGCGTCTGCTTGATCGCAACCACATCCGGATCGCGCGCTGCCTGCTGCAGAAATTGCACGACGACGTCGAAGGATTCGTAAGGATGATGGACGATGAGGTCCTTCTGCCGGATCGCGGCAAAGATGTCGCCGCCGTGATCGCGGACCCGCTCGGGGTGGCGCGGCACATAAGGCGTGAATTCGAGATCGGGCCGGTCGAGACGGGTCAGTTGCGACAGCTCGTTCATGGCGAGCGCGCCGGCGACGAGGAAGACCTCTTCCTCGGTGGTGGCGAGCGCGTGCTGGACGAAGGCCCTCAGTTCCTCGGGCATCGACGCCTCGATCTCGAGCCGGATCACCGACCCGCGACGGCGGCGCTTGAGCGCGGTCTCGAACACCCGAACAAGGTCTTCGGCCTCTTCCTCGATTTCGATCTCGGAGTCGCGGATGACGCGGAATGCACCCTGCCCCTTGACGTGATAGCCGGGAAACAGGCGGCCGATGAACAGGCTGGTGGCTTGCTCGAGCGTCAGCAGCCGGATCGCGCCGTCCTTGCCGCCAGGCAGCCGGATGAAGCGGTCGATCTTGCCCGGCATGCGGATCAGGGCGTTCATCGCCTTGCCGTCCGAGATGCGGGACAGATGCAGGGCGATCGAAAAACCGAGGCTCGGAATGAACGGGAACGGGTGCGCGGGATCGATCGCCAGCGGCGTCAGCAGCGGGAAGATATTGTGCAGGAAATGGTCTTCGATCCAGGTCCGCTCGGACTTGGTGGCATCCTTGCCTTCGATGAGATGGATCCCCGCCTCGCCAAGGATCACGCGCAGGTCACGCCAGATCGCCTGCTGATCGGAGGCGAGCGTCGACACGGTCTCGTTGATTCTTCCAAGTTGCTCGGTCGGCGTCAGTCCATCCGGGCTGCGCTCGGTGATGCCCTCGCGAATTTGCGCCTTGATGCCCGCGACACGAACCATGAAAAACTCATCAAGGTTGTTCGCCGAGATCGACAGAAAGCGCACGCGCTCCAGAACCGGATGCCCCGGGTTGACCGCTTCCTCGAGGACCCGGCGGTTGAAATGCAACCACGACAGCTCGCGGTTGATGAACCGCTCGGGGCTCGTCGCGATCGGGGAGACCAGCTCCTCGATATCTGTTTTCTCTTTCATTACAATGACTTGCGGCGCGTCCATGGATATTTGGCCGATCTTCGGGCGAGGCGCGGAGACGCACCGACGCGTGACGGAAACATGTTCTAGCTCAGTGACAATTCAATGACATGATGGGCTTTGGCGCTGCGGCGTCAAGCGCGGCCTGATGGCCGCCGCCTACTGATCGTCCCGCAGCACCTCGGCGGCCAGCGCCCGCGTCACCGGCCTGCCCAGGCGCAGCGATTCGACATCGAGCTGCGCCACGACCTGGCGCGCCGCGACCACCGATCTTTCGATGCGCCGCTCCACGTAGCTGACGACGCTTTCGTCGAGGCTCATCTGGCGATCGGCGCAAAACTTGACGATCAGGGCGCGAAACAGCTGGTCGTCCGGGCTGGCAATCTGCACCACCGGAACCGCGCGCAACCGCGAATTGAGGTCAGGCAGCGCGACCGCGAAACTGGCCGGCGCGGCGCGCGCCGTGATCAGGACAAACGCGTTGTCCTCACGCGCCATGTTCATGAGGTGGAACAGCGCACGTTCGTCGAAGCCCCCGGCCGCCAGATCCTCGATCACCAGCGCGCCGGTCGCGAGCGCCTCCGGCACATCGGCCTCGGTGAGCGCATGGGCGCTGATGATCCGCGCGCCGGCGTGTTCGGCCCAGATCGCGGCGAGATGGCTCTTTCCGCAGCCTTCGGGCCCCACCAGCATGACCGATCGGCCGGGCCAGTCCGGCCAGCGATCGACCAGCGCGAGCGCCGCGCTGTTGCTCGGCCCCTCCAGGAAGTTGTCGCGCGTGAGGCTCTCCGTGTGCGGCAGCGCAAACGCCAGCTGGCGCGGAAGCGCGTCACGATCAGCCACGTTCCGCTCCCGACGGCGACCGCGAACTTGCCCTTTGCATCAACGCTTCACCCATCGGTCGGTCAACTCGGACTTCGAGCGAAACCAGAATTTGAGTTTCCCGGCAGCCGCGGGATCGCAGCCAGAACAGGGGCTTGCCGCCTTCGATCCGCGGGATCACGATTCGGGCCGGTCAATGCGCCGGCTCAATCGTGCTCATGTGCTTGATCCAGTTGACGAGGTAGAAGGCCACGGACAGCAACGTCAAGGTCGTCACGATCGCCATCAGGATCCGGTCGAACGGATCCGGATCGAACCCGAACCCGAGCGCCGCAAGCACCAGTGCCGCGAAGACGACCTGGGCGACGGTATTGAGCTTGGACACCATCAGCGGCTTCATGGCCACCGGCTTCGCGAGCAGCCATGACACGATCACGGCTCCCACGATCATGATGTCGCGCGACACCACGAGGATCACCAGCCACCGCGGGATCGCCCCCCAGATCCCCAATGCGACGTAAATGGATACCAGAAGCGCCTTGTCGGCCAGCGGATCCAGCAGCGCGCCGATTTCGCTGGTCATGTTGAGGCGCTTGGCCAGAAAACCGTCCACGGCGTCGCTCAGGCCGGCGATCGCGAACAGCGCGAAGGCAATCGTCATCTGGCCCGACGCGATTGCCCAGACGATCACCGGCACCAGCAGAATCCGGCCCAAGGTAATGATATTCGGAATCACGCGAGGTCCCGGCACCCGCTCATCGAGCGTCAGCGACTTGATCGGTTTCGCGGGCCTGTTGTCAACATCGGAAATTTGGCCGGTACGCCCGGGCCATTGCGCGGACGCAAAATCTTCCGTAACCACCAATCCAGCCCGTCCGTTCGGCTGGCCGGACGCGTCATCAATTGTCCTGACCGGGCAAGATCGGCTTGCGATCCCTCAATTCGGGGTCTCGCCGTGGCGCTCAGGAAGCCCTCGAGGGCCTGGAAAGCATGACCGAATCGAACAAAAGCCTGACTTACGCCGACGCCGGGGTCGATATCGACGCCGGCAACCGGCTGGTTGACATGATCAAGCCGCTGGTGAGGGCGACCGCCCGGTCCGGCGCGGATGCCGAGATCGGTGGCTTCGGCGGCCTGTTCGACCTCAAGGCCGCGGGCTTCAAGGACCCGGTCCTGGTTGCCGCCACCGACGGGGTTGGAACCAAGGTCAAGCTCGCCATCGACAGCGGGCTCCGCGCTGGGATCGGCATCGACCTCGTCGCGATGTCGGTCAACGACCTGGTCGTGCAGGGCGCGGAGCCACTGTTTTTTCTTGACTATTTCGCCTGCGGCAGGCTCGAGCCGGACGCCGCGGCAGCCATCATCGCGGGAGTCGCCGAGGGCTGCCGGGACGCCGGCTGCGCCTTGATCGGCGGCGAAACCGCCGAGATGCCGGGCCTGTACAGCGGTCACGACTATGACCTCGCCGGATTTGCCGTCGGCGCCGCCGAGCGCGGCCGCCTGCTGCCGCGGTCCGACATTGCCGCCGGCGACGCGGTTATCGGGCTGGCCTCGAGCGGGGTGCATTCCAACGGCTTTTCACTGGTCCGGAAGATCGTCGAACGGTCCGGATTGAGCCTGCAGGCGCCTGCCCCGTTCTCGCCGGTCATGACGCTGGGCGCGGCGCTGCTGACACCGACCCGCATCTATGTGAAGTCCTGCCTGCGCGCGATCCGGGAGACCGGGGCGATCAAGGCACTCGCCCACATCACCGGCGGCGGTTTCACCGATAACATTCCCCGCGTGTTGCCGAAGCACCTCGGCGTTCGAATCGATCTCGGCGACGTGCCGGTGCTGCCCGTGTTCAAGTGGCTCGCACGGCAGGGCCAGATCGCCGAGGCTGAACTGTTGCGGACCTTCAATTGCGGCGTCGGCATGATC
>JBKQQE010000438.1:0-2699 GCA_052326245.1 Xanthobacteraceae bacterium
GTGTTCCGAGGCCGAGCGCGACCAAGCCGAGTCCAATGTAGTCAATCCGGGTTTCGCTTAGCTTGCGGCGCTTGAAGTACGGAGGATCCTGGATGAGCCGTGACGTCAGCAAAAGCGAAATAATGCCAACTGGGATATTGATGAAGAAAATCCAGCGCCAGCTAAAGTCGTCGGTGATCCAGCCCCCGAGCGTGGGGCCGATGGCCGGAGCCATCACCACTGCGATGCCGTAGACGGCGAATGCCATGCCGCGCTGGGCGGGAGGAAAGGTATCGGCGAGGATAGCCTGCGAGCTCGGTTGCAAGCCTCCGCCGCCCGCACCCTGAAGAATGCGGAAGACGATCAGCATGGTGAGATTGGGCGCGAATCCGCACAGAAACGAACTGATCGTGAACACCGCGACACAGCCCATGTAAAAGTGCTTGCGACCGATGATCGAAGACAGCCAGTCGCTCAGCGGCAGCACGATGGCATTCGAGACGAGATACGACGTCAATATCCACGTACTCTCGTCCTGACCTGCGGAAAGACTGCCGGCGATATGCGGCAGCGCCACATTGGCGATGCTGGTATCGAGCACCTCCATGAACGTGGCCAGTGTCACCACGAGAGCGATGATCCACGGATTAACCGGAGAACGCCATACGGCGGCGTCATTCATGGTGATCGAAGCAGCGCCCATTATTTATCTCAACCTCTGCTTCGAGCTACGGGCTACAAGCGAACACGAATCGGTTGCTCGAAGCTCGCGGCTCGGAGCTATTTAATCCAGACCTTCGGCACCACCGACATCCCCGGGCGTAGTTCGTGTCCCTTGATCTCGCCCGAATCGAACACGATCTTCACCGGTATGCGCTGCACGACTTTGACGTAGTTGCCGGTGGCGTTTTCCGGTGGCAGCAGGCTGAAGCGCGCTCCGCTGGCGCCGGCGATGGAATCGACATGCCCCTTGTAGGTCTTGCCGGTCGCATCCACCGCAATCTCAGCCGGCAAACCGGGCTTCATCTTCTCAAGCTGCGTCTCCTTGAAATTCGCCGTGACCCAGAGGTCCCCCTCATCGAGCGGGATGACCTTCATCATCTCCTGGCCGGGCTGCACGTTTTGACCAACCTCGACGGTGCGATTGCTGACCGCTCCGCTGACCGGCGCAATCACTTTCGTGTACTGGAGGTTCAGGTCCGCCTGATCCAATTCAGCCTTCCGGCGATCGGCATTGGCTTGCGCGGAAAGGGCGCGGGCGCGCGTGGCTCGCATCGTCTGCGGCGCCGTGTCGGCGGTTCGAAGCTCGGCGCCCGCCTGCTGCAGTTTGTCCTGCGCCTGTTCGATCTGCGCCGCGAGAGCGTCGGCGCGGGCGCGCGCCGCTTGCAGAGTTGCGGCAGCGGCTTGGGCGCTGGCGACGGCTTGATCGTACTGCTGCTCGGAGATCTCCTGCTTGTCGATCAGTTGTTTGTAGCGGAGAAGATCGTTCTGCGCTTTGGTATTGTTGGCTTCCGCTTCCACGACCTGAGATTTGGCTGCTTCAAGCTGCTGGCGGGCAGCCGCGATTCCAGCCTTCGCACTGGAGACGCCGGCCTGGGCGCCGCTCACCTGGCTCGAAGTGCTCACGTCGGTTATGGGGACGTTAATGCCGGCGGCTGCGGCCTGCGCCTGCGCGTCGGCGTATACAGCACGCGCCTGCGCGACGGCAACTTCGTAGTCGGCAGGGTCGATTTCCACCAGCACCGTTCCCTTTTCGACGTACTGGTTGTCTTGCACGTTGAGCTTCAGCACATGGCCACTGACGCGTGCGCTTACCGAGTTCACGTGCCCGTCAATCTGCGCGTCGTCCGTGGATTCGTAGCTTCCGAGGTAGCGCCACAGAAAGAAAACGGCGATCAGGATCACGAGGCTGGTGAAAATGAGTCCCCACTTCGTGCGCGGATTGCTCAAGAACGCGGCTCGCCGCTGATATCGAGCTTCGCTGTCAAGCAAAGACTGAGACTGCGGGGCGCGCGTTTCCGGTTGCGGTTTCGACTCGGCTGCAACGCTGCTGGTTTGTTCCGCCATTGGTTACTTCCCTTTCAAATATTCGCGAACGCCCTCTTCGGCGCGCCCCAGGGCGCGGGCAAAGGAAACCTTGGCCAAGTTGTGGAGGTAGAGGCTGGAGATCAAACTCTCGTGCGCGGCCTCCACCGCTTCCTGCGCTTGAACCAATTCGAGGTTGTCGGTGACCCCGGCGGAGAAACGATCCTGCGACTGGGTGAGCGCCTGCTCGGCCAGATTGACGGAACTCTGGGCGACTTCCACCTGGTCGCTCGACGACTTTAGGTCCAGCAGCGCGTTGCGGATATCCTGATCGATCTGACCGCGCACGTCCGCCATCTGCGCCTGCGCCTGCCGCAGGCTGGCTTCGGCCTTCAGAACATCTCCATGGACTTTGCCACCCTGGAAGATCGGAATGTTCAACGTACCGACGACCGCGTACGTAGGCGCCACATCGCCGGGAACCTTGCCGATCTCGCCGAAGTTTACCGCCATATCGATGGTGGGAAAATACCCGGCAGTGGCGGCGCTGCGCTCCAGTTGCGCAGCAACCAGACGATCCCGCGCGGCTTTGTAATCGGAGCGCAGAGAATACGCGCGCTGCAAGCTGGTTTCAAGATCGGGGATGGGAAAAGCCTGGTAAGGAGCTTTGTCGGCCAGTTCGAATTCCTGGCCGG
>JBKQQE010000439.1:0-3756 GCA_052326245.1 Xanthobacteraceae bacterium
GTGCAAGGATTCGCATTTTGACGGATTACAATTGATTTTGCATTCATCAAGAGCCAATGAGATTGAATCTCGTTATTTTGAAGAAGCAGCAACAACAGAGCCGAAGGCGTAACCCGCCACCTGGTAAGAGATGGCGGATTACGCAGCGCTAATCCGCCCTACGATCTACTGCCGAGAGGCGACTGGCTCAGATATGCTCGGCAGCCTGCGCGGCCAGGAAGGCGTCCGTTTCGGCCTGCTCGCGGCTGGTATGGTTGAAGAACGCGTTCAATCCGACCGCTGCGATCGAGGTCAGGATGATGCCGTCGCCGAAGATCGGCTTCAGCGCGTCGGGAAAGATGTGGAAGAAGGTCGGCGACACGATCGGGATCAGGCCGAAGCCGATCGCGGTCGCGACCACGAACACGTTGTTGCGCTGGCCATAGTCCACGGTGGACAGGATCTTGATGCCGGTGGCGGCCACCATGCCGAACATCATCACCGCGGCGCCGCCGAGCACGTATTGCGGCACCGACGCGACCATGTAGGCCATCTTCGGGATCAGTCCGAGCGCCAGCATGATGACGCCGCCGGCGACGCAGACGAAGCGGCTGTAGATGCCGGTGACGCCGACGAGGCCGATGTTCTGCGAGTAGGACACGTAGGGGAAGGTATTGAAGACGGCGCCGATCATGGTGCCGAGCGCGTCGGCGCGAAGTCCGCGCTTGACGTCGTCGGCGTCGACCTTGCGGCCGGTCATGGCGCCGAGCGCCAGGAACATTCCGGTCGCCTCGATGAAGACGATGGTCATGACGATGCACATCGTCACGCATGGCAACAGGTGGAACTCGGGCACGCCGAACTGCAGCGGCAGCACGATGCGCAGCAGCGGCTCGTTCTGGATGCCGCCGAGGTCCGCCCAGCCGAGCGACACGGTGACCAGATAGCCGACCGCGATCCCGATCAGCACCGCCATGTTCTGCAGGAAGCCGGAGGCGAAGCGCAGGATCAGCAGGATGATGGCGAGCACCAGCGCGGCGACGGCGAGATAGCCGGCGGCGCCGAAATCCGGCGCGGCGAGCCCGCCGCCGGCCCAATTGATGCCGACGCGCATCAAGACGACGCCGATCATGGTGATGATCGTTCCGGTGACGACGGAGGGGAAAAACCGCAGCACGTGCCTGACGAAAGGCGTGACGCACAGGCCGAACGCGCCCCCGACCAGCACCGCGCCGTAGATTCCGGTCAGCCCGACGCCGGGCATTGCCGCCATGGCCAGCATCGGCGAGATCGAAACCGCGGTCACGCCCATCATGATCGGCAGCCGAATGCCGAACGGACCGAAGCCGATGGTTTGAATGAGCGTCGCGATCCCGCAGGCGAACAGGTCGGCGTTGATCAGCATCGCGATCTGGTCTTTCGGCAGGTGCAGCGCGCCGCCGACGATCAACGGCACGGCCACCGCATTGGCGTACATGACCAGGACGTGCTGGAGACCGAGCGCGAACAGCTTCGGAAGCGGCAGCACCTCGTCGACTGGATGGACGGCGGCCGGCTGAACAGCGTTTGTCATCGAGGGCCCCTCAAAAGGTTATTCTTCGCAATTGCGAAATCTTGCCTTCAGACGGGGCGCTTTGCATGCCCATGTTGTGCGCTTTCGCTGCACAAAGAACGGGCCAAGGGGGCGAGCGGCGCGGCGCAGGAGCAGATCCCACGCCCAGCGGCGCTCGAATTGCGCGAGACGCCACTCACCTCGTCATTTCCGGACGATCCGCGCCAGCGGATCGATTCGGAATCTTGACGCCGCATCGCGCCGAGAGTTCGAGATTCCGGGCTCGCGCGCGTTGCGCGCGCCCCGGAATGACGTCCGTTGCTTGGCCGGTGCAGGCGACACACAAGCGCCGCGTCAATTCCCCTCGAACACCGGCTTCTGCTTGTTGGCGAAGGCCTGGAAGGCGCGCTCGAAGTCCTTGGTCGTCATGCACAGCGCCTGCGCCACCGCCTCGGCCTCGATCGCCTCTTCCACCGACATCGCCCATTCCATCGACAGCATGCGCTTGGTCATGGTGTTGGCGTAGGTCGGTCCCGCGGTGATGTCGCGCGCCAGCGCCTGCGCCTGCGCCAGCACCTCGCTGGGCGCGACGACGCGGCTGAAGAAGCCCCAGCGCTCGCCCTCCTCGGCGGTCATGAAGCGGCCGGTATAGAGCAGCTCCGAGGCCCGGGCCTGGCCGATGAGCCGCGGCAGGATCGCGCAGGCGCCCATGTCGCAGCCGGCGAGCCCGACCTTGTTGAAGAGGAAGGCGACCTTGGCGCCGGTCGCGGCGAGCCGGATATCGGAGGCCATTGCGATGATCGCGCCGGCGCCGGCGCAGATCCCCTCCACCGCGGCGACCACCGGCTGCGGACAGGCCCGCATCGCCTTCACCAGATCGCCGGTCATGCGCGTGAAGGCGGTCAGGCCCTTGGTGTCCATGGCAACAAGCGGGCCGATGATCTCGAAGACGTCGCCGCCCGAGGAGAAGTTGCCGCCGGCGCCGCTGACCACCACGGTCTTGACCTCGTCGTCGAAGGCGCAGGCGCGGAAGAAATCGGTGAGCTCTCGGTAGCTCTCGAAGGTCAGCGGGTTCTTGCGCTCCGGACGGTTGAGCGTCACGGTGGCGACGCCGCCGTCCACGGTAAGCAGAAAATGACGCGGCGCGTAGCGTGCAAGCGGCAGCGTCACCGGATTGGCGAAGCGGTTCTCGGCTGTGGTCATGGGGGCTCCCGGGCCAGTTATCGTTGATCGGAGAAGAGGGTCTAGAGTTCGCCGCCGGCCACCGCGATGGCCTGGCCGGTCACGGCTGAGGCGCCGGGGCCGCACAGCCACAGCACCGCGTCGGCGACTTCGGCGGGCGTCACCAGCCGGCCTTGCGGGTTGTGGCGGGCGAGTTCGGCCGACGCCTCGTCGCGGCTGCGGCCGGTCTTCTTCATGATGGTGTCGATGCTCTCGGCCACCAGGTCGGTGTCGGTGAAGCCGGGACACACGGCATTGACCGTGACCCCGGTCGGCGCCAGTTCCAGCGCCAGCGCGCGGGTCAACCCGACCACGGCGTGCTTGGCGGCGCAATAGGCCGACACATAGGGATAGCCCTTCAGGCCGGCGGTCGAGGCGATGGCGACGATGCGGCCGGCTTTTCGCTGCGCCATCGGCCGAGCCACCGCCTGCATGGCATGCACCACGCCCATCAGATTGACGTCGATCATGCGCCGGAACAGCGCGGCGTCGGTACGGTGAAACGGCGCCGATTCCGCGGCGCCGGCGTTGGCGACCAGGATATCGATCGGCTGGCGCGCTTGCGCCTGCGCGATCGCCGCGCCGAGCGAGCCCTCGTCGGTGACGTCGGCAAGCGCAAAATGATGCGCGGCGCCCTCGGCTATCGCCGCCTCGAGCGGCGCGGCGGTGCGGCCGATCACGGTGACCGTCGCGCCCGACTGCGACAACGCCAGCGCGATGGCGCGGCCAATGCCGCGGCCGCCGCCGGTGACCAGGGCGTGAGACGAGCGTGAAAACGGCACCATGGTCGACCTCGCGGGATGTTTCCGGCAATATATTTTAAGCTTGAAGCTTTTGCAACTAGTGTGGCGTGTCTGACATTCGCTTCAGTATGTCCGCGAGTTCTGTAAGCGAATGTCAGAACCGGGACACTAGCCCCGGGACGCCCCAAGCAATCGCCAAGGGAACGCCAAGGAAACACCATGTCCGATCAGCCGCTGTTTCAGGATGTCATCCGCCGCCGC
>JBKQQE010000440.1:0-2664 GCA_052326245.1 Xanthobacteraceae bacterium
GCGGCGGCGGATGACATCCTGAAACAGCGGCTGATCGGACATGGTGTTTCCTTGGCGTTCCCTTGGCGATTGCTTGGGGCGTCCCGGGGCTAGTGTCCCGGTTCTGACATTCGCTTACAGAACTCGCAGACATACTGAAGCGAATGTCAGACACGCCACACAGGCGACGCCGAGGCCGCGAACATAGGCCACCGCGACAGCGCGCACACTCCTCAGGTCTGGGGAGGAGGCCCCTCGTTGACCCCGGCAGGACGGCAGCGCATGCTGGTGATCATCTCGTTGCGGCCCGTTCCGCGGAGGCTCGGCATTGGCCACCGTTTACCCGTTCGCTCCCCGCGGCTCATCGGTCGACGTCCCCGTCGCGGCCATGACCGCGCTGGTCCGTGACGCCGGCAAGGCGCCCTTTATCGACACCATGCTGGAATTCTGCCGCGAGTGCATCGCGGCGGATTTCGTCGCGGTCTTTTCGCGGTGCAGCAAGGGTCGCCCGGTGCTGGTCGGCACCGCCACCACCACCGCCGCTGACAACGCGCGCCGGGCGTTCGAAGGCTACATGCAGCACTTCAGCAGCGACGTGAATTTCACGCTGATGTCGGAAGCCGGCGGCGACGACGCGTTCATCACCTACCAGACCGCCTCCGACATCGATTCCGCCGGCTACCGGCGGGCCTGCTACGACCGCACCGGCATTGCCGACCGCTGTTCCTATGTCCGCGCCGCCCGCGCCTTCCCGCTGTCCATCAGCGTCTATCGCAGCCGCGTCGCCGGCCCGTTTTCGCCGCGCGAGCGCGACCGCATCGTCACCATGATGCCGATCCTGGTTGCGGCGGTCGATCGCCATGCCGCGGTGACGACGCAGGCCGGCGCCGTCGACGAGCTGGAGCGGGGGCTGCGCCGGCGCTGTCCGGCGCTGACGCCGCGCGAGGCCGAGGTTGCCGCGCGGGTCAAGGCCGGGCTCTCCGCGCGCCAGATCGCGGGCCAACTCGGCATCGCCGAGACCACGGTGATTTCACATCGCAAGAGCGCCTATGCCCGCATGGGCCTGTCGGGCCTGCGCGAACTGATGCGGCAGTAGCGGCGCGCGGACAATCACGGCACGACAACAGGGCAAATCGGGGGACGAGCAATGACCACTGACAGCGCGGGCGCGGGGATCGCACTTCCCGAGGACACCAGCCTGACCGCATTCTATCGCGACATGAACCTGTCCGAACGGCGCACGTTCTGGGCCTGCGCCACCGGCTGGGCGCTCGACGGCATGGATTTCATGATCTATCCGCTGGTGATCGGCACGATCATCAAATTGTGGACGGTCGATCCCGGGGTCGCCGGTCTTGCCGGCACCGTCACCCTGCTCGCCTCCGCGATCGGCGGCTGGCTCGCCGGCTTCCTGTGCGACCGCATCGGCCGCGTCCGCACGCTGCAGATCACCATCATCTGGTTTTCGGTGTTCTCGCTGATCTGCGCCTTCGTGCAGGATTTCAACCAGCTGCTGATCGCCCGCGGGCTGCTCGGGCTCGGCTTCGGCGGCGAATGGGCGGCCGGCGCGGTGCTGATGGGCGAAACCATCCGCGCGCAATATCGCGGCCGCGCCGTCGGCTCGGTGCAATCGGGCTGGGCGGTCGGCTGGGGCCTCGCGGTGCTGTCCCAGGCGGTGCTGTTCAGCCTGATGCCGCCGGAGCAGGCGTGGCGCTGGATGTTCGCGGTGGGCGTGGTGCCCGCGCTGCTGGTGTTCTTCCTGCGCCGCTATGTCGAGGAACCGCCGATCGCCGCCCAGACGCTCGCCAGGCAGACCGCGGCGGGCAACAAGCCTGCGATCTGGGAGATCTTTTCCGGGCCGATCCTGAAGACGACGATTCTCGCCGCGCTGGTGGCCACCGGCTGCCAGGGCGGCTACTACGCCGTCACCTTCTGGGTGCCGCGCTTCCTGACCACCGAACGCCATCTCTCGATCGTCAATTCGACCGGCTACCTCGCGGCCCTCATCGTCGGCTCGTTCGCAGGCTATCTGGTCGGTGCCTGGCTCGCCGACCGGATCGGGCGGCGCAACCTGTTCCTGACCTTTTCCCTCGGCGCCATCGCCGTGGTGCTGATCTACACCCAGGTGCCGCTGTCCAATCAGGTGCTGTGGGTGCTCGGATTCCCGCTGGGGTTCTTCGCCTCAGGCTATTTCTCGGGGATGGGCGCGTTCCTGACCGAACTCTATCCGACCCGGCTGCGCGGCTCCGGCCAGGGCTTCTGCTACAATTTCGGCCGCGGCATCGGCGCGCTGTTTCCCTGGCTGGTCGGCTATCTGTCGCAGACCACCACGCTCGCCAACGCGATTGCGATCTTCGCCGTCGTCGCCTATGCGGTGTTCTTTCTCGCCGCCTACGCGCTGCCGGAAACCCGCGGACGGATTCTGTCGGCCGACACCTGATGCAAGGTGACCCCACCGGTGCGCCCGCCTGTCCGGGCCCTCCCCCCGTTCAGCCCGCGCCGCGAATCGCGATCCCGGCCGGCGCGGTCGATACCCACAGCCACGTGATCGGCGGCCACCGTTCGTGGCGGGGCGCAGCTACACGCCGCCGCCGGCGACGGCGGCTGCATATCTCGCAATGCTGGACGCCACCGGCATGGCCTATGGCGTGCTCACGCAGGTGAGCGTTCACGGCACCGACAACG
>JBKQQE010000441.1:0-3852 GCA_052326245.1 Xanthobacteraceae bacterium
TCCGGCCTTCGGCCGGTCGGGCCGTAATCTTGACCCGCGGGTCCACGCTTCAGGGTTTTACCGTGTCGGAAAGCGTGGATGGCCGGGTCATGCCCGGCCATGACGAGGAAACAAAAGCCCCCCGATCAGACATCGTTAGGCATCGATTCCTATACTGCGCCCTTGCACGGCGCGCGGGCGCGGCGCGGCGAAACTCCCAAAAGGGCCTTCGATGTCAGCGGCGGATCTGGAACGGCAGCCACGGGTCGCGGTGCTGGTGCCGTGCTTCAACGAGGAGGCCGCGGTCGGCCAGGTGATCGCGGATTTCCGCCGCGCGCTGCCGGCCGCCGAAATCCACGTCTACGACAACAATTCCAGCGACCGCACCGCGGCGATCGCGCGCGCCGCCGGCGCCACCGTGCGCAGCGAGCGGCGCCAGGGCAAGGGCCACGTGGTGCGCCGGATGTTCGCCGACATCGACGCCGACATCTATCTGCTGGTCGACGGCGACGCCACCTATGACGCGCCGAGCGCGCCGGCGATGATCGCCGCGCTGGTCGAGGGCCATCTCGACATGGTGGTCGGCCAGCGCGTCGACCAGGTCGAGGCCGCCTACCGCCGCGGCCACCGGTTCGGCAACCGCATGCTCACCGGCTTTTTGTCCGACATCTTCGGCAAGCAGTTCACCGATATCCTGTCGGGCTACCGGGTGTTCTCGCGCCGCTTCGTGAAGTCGTTCCCGGTGTTGTCCGACGGCTTCGAGATCGAGACCGAGCTCACCGTGCACGCGCTCGAACTGGCGCTGCCGGTGGCGGAGATCGCCACCCCCTATCACGCCAGGCCCGCCGGCTCGGTGTCGAAGCTCAACACCTGGCGCGACGGCTTTCGCATCCTCAACACCATCTTCAAGCTGTACCGCTCGGAAAAGCCGCTGCGCTTCTTCGTCCTGATCGGCGCCTTTCTCGCGCTGGTGGCGCTCGGCCTCGCGGTGCCGCTGGCGGTGACCTATCTGCAGGAGGGCCTGGTGCCGCGGCTGCCCACCGCGGTGCTGTCGACCGGGCTGATGATCCTCGCCATGCTGTGCGTCAGTTCGGGCCTGGTGCTCGACACCGTGACGCGGGGCCGGCGCGAGATCAAGCTGCTCGCCTATCTGGCGCAGCCGGCGCCGGGGCAGGCGCCGCGCTGAGGCGGCGGGATGGGCGCGGCGCACCTCATAATTCTGAGTCATGGCCGGGCAGCGGGCATGACGACGATGCTGATCAATCGCCAGGGATGACGCGTCGGAATTCGTTACCGCCGAGCGTGTCCTTCCCTGTTGACAGCTCCCCCGTTTCGCCGCTTTTGATGCGGCCATGACCGACCTCTCGCTGACCATCCTCGCGGAAACCGCAAACGACGCCCAGTCGATCGAGCGCCTGCACGAGCGCACCTTCGGCCCCGGCCGCTTCGTGCTGAGCGCCTACCGGCTGCGCGAGCAGGTCGGCCACCTGCTCGACCTGTCCTTCACCGCGCATATCGGCACGCTGCTGGTGGGCTCGGTGCGGCAGCTGCCGATCTGCATCGGCGACACGCCGGCGCTGCTGCTCGGCCCGCTCACCGTGGAGCCGCCGTTTCGCGGCCGCGGCGTCGGCCGCGAGCTGCTGCAGCGCGCGATCGCTGACGCCAAGGCGAAGGGCCACCGGCTGGTGGTGCTGGTGGGCGACGAGCCTTATTACGGCCGCGCCGGCTTCAAGGCGATCCCGAAGGGCCGCGCCACCATGCCGGGCCCGGTCGACAGCCGCAGGCTCTTGGTCGCCGAACTGGTGGACGGCGCCTTCGAAGGCGTCAGCGGCGACATCCGCCCGGACTGGGACAAGGCGGGTTGATCAGGCAGAAAGCGCGTCGGCGTCCAAGCCTGCGGGTAACGCAGCGCGAATGGCACTGCGCGTCTCCAAATTCTGAGTCATGGCCGGGCTTGACCCGGCCATCCACTCTTCCTTGTTACTGTGACTGCCGCAAAGTGTGGACCCGCGGGTCAAGCCCGCGGGTGACGCAGCAAATTGCGAAGGACTACACTCTCTCACGCCGTCTCGGGACGACGGGATAGCTAATCAGATCGTGTCGGAGGTCTCCCATGCAGCTCTCCAACTACCTGTTCTTCACCACCCAGTGCGAACCGGCGCTCGCCTTCTACACGGCGTGCGGGCTCGGCCGCGTCACCGAAATGGTGCGCCATGGCGACGCCGGCATGCCGGTTCACGACGAGAGCCTACGCGGCAAGGTCATGCATTCGAAGTTCGAAGGCCCGGGCGTGCAGTTCTATGCCTCCGACAACCACGACGCCGAACCGATGCGCGGCTCCGCGCATATGCTGATGCTGGACGACCGCGACGAGACCGCGCGGCTGTTTCAACGTCTCGCCGATGGCGGCCGGGTGACCACGCCGCTCGGCATCCAGCCGTGGGGCGATTTCTACGGCAAACTGACCGACCGCTTCGGCGTGCAGTGGATGCTGAATTGCCGGATGCCGAAGGGGTAGGGGGGCGAGTCGGGCAGGCCCGACTTGCGTGGTCAGGTCCGCGGGTGACGCAGTGTGGATGGCACTGCGCGTCTTCAAATTCTGCGTCATGGGCGGGCTTGACCCGGCCAACCACACTTCCTTCTACAGCGTCAGCCACAAAGAGTGGACCCGCGGGTCAAGCCCGCGGGTGACGCGGAATATGCGAAGGGCTTTGACGGAAGTGAGATGCGCGGGCGATGACGCAGAATGTGGATCGGAGCGCGTCGTCCTACCTCGCCTCGCGCGCCCAGGTCACCGCCAGCGCGCCGATCAGCAGCAACAGCCCGATCAGCCCGGCGAACACCGGCAGCACGCCGATGCCGCGCACCACGCTGGCGTCGCGCAGGCTGACGCCGAGCCAGCCGTCGCCGGCGTACGAAGTGGCGTCGCGCAGCGGCAGGATGCGCGGCACCTCGAGGACGCCGTCCGGCGCCACGCGGCGGACGTCGCCGCCGGTGGCATGCGAAAGCGGCGTCAGCGTCTCGGTGGTGGATGTCACCTGGGAGAATTCCTTCGGGTTGACCGGCCCGACATTGACCAGTGCCTTCAGCGTGCCGTCGGTGGCCTGCCACAGCCCGAGTTCGGCGGCGTCCACGCCGGCGCGCCACAGGCCGGGGCCGTCGGCGGTGAGCGTCACCGTGCGGGTCAGGCCGGACGGCGAGGTCACCGTCACCGGCTGCACGCCGTCGGCCATGGTCTGCCGCAGCACCACCAGCGACTTGCCCTGCACCTGCAGGCGCAGCGCCTCCTCGTCGAGCTCGGGCTGCTTCATCAGCCAGTGCGACATCCGCCGCAGCAGGTCGAGATGCGGGCCGCCGCCCTCGTAGCCGCGCGCCCACAGCCAGATGTGATCCGACAACAGCAGCGCGACGCGGCCTTCGCCCTGCCGCGACAACAACAGCAGCGGCTTGTGGTCGGCGCCTTCCATCAGCGCCGGCGCGGTGGCGTTGCGGGTGTCGACCAGGCGGAAGAACCGGCTCCAGTGCGGCGGCTCGCTGCTTGACCCTTCCAGGCCGCGCGTCACCGGATGGCGCTTGCCGGACTCGGACAGCTCCGCGATGAACGGCTTCTCGGTGACGCCGGTCGGTTCGGCCGGCAGCACGGTATCGAGCGGCGTGCGCCAGATGCTGGTGGTGGAGGCATAGTCCGGCCCGGCGGAGACCAGCACCGCGCCGCCCTCGCGCACGTAGCGCGCGATGTTGTCGAAATAGGCGACCGGCAGCACGCCCTGGCGGGCGTAGCGGTCGAAGATGATCAGCTGGAATTCGTGGATCTTCTGCTGGAACAGCTCGCGGGTCGGAAACGCGATCAGCGACAGTTCGTTGATCGGCGTG
>JBKQQE010000442.1:0-7059 GCA_052326245.1 Xanthobacteraceae bacterium
CGTGGGCTTAACCTTCGGTGTCTACAACGGGCAGAAGCACGTCCCGGTGACCGTCAACGAGGAAATGGTCGGTCACAAGTTCGGCGAGTTCTCGCCGACGCGGACCTTCCACGGCCATTCGGGCGACAAGAAAGCCAAGAAGGCTTGAGGATAGGGTTATGAGCAAACCAAAGCGCGAACGGAGCCTCGCCGATAACGAGGCCAAGGCTGTCGCCCGGATGCTGCGCGTGAGCCCGCAGAAGCTCAATCTCGTCGCGGCGATGATCCGCGGCAAGAAGGCGGCCTCGGCGCTGGCCGACCTGCAGTTCTCGCGCAAGCGGATCTCGGTCGACGTGAAGAAGTGCCTGGAATCCGCGATCGCCAATGCGGAGAACAACCATGACCTCGAGGTCGACGATCTGGTCGTCGCCGAGGCCCATGTCGGCAAGGGCATTGTGATGAAGCGTTTCGCACCGCGCGGCCGTGGCCGTTCGGGACGTGTGTTCAAACCGTTCTCGCAGCTGACGATCGTGGTTCGTCAGGTCGAGGCGAGCGCATAATCAGGCGCAGGAGATAACGATGGGTCAAAAGATCAATCCGATCGGGCTGCGTCTGGGCATCAACCGGACCTGGGATTCCCGCTGGTACGCCGGCAAGAACGAATACGGCAAGCTGCTGCACGAGGACGTCAAGATCCGCGAGCTGCTGCACAAGGAGCTGAAGCAGGCCGCGGTCGCGCGCATCGTCATCGAGCGCCCGCACAAGAAGTGCCGCGTCACCATTCACTCCGCCCGTCCGGGCGTCGTGATCGGCAAGAAGGGCGCCGACATCGACAAGCTGCGAAAGCGGATCGCCGAGATCACCGCTTCCGACGTGGTGCTCAACATCGTCGAGATCCGCAAGCCGGACCTCGACGCGACGCTGGTCGCGGAATCGATCGCCCAGCAGCTGGAGCGCCGCGTCGCGTTCCGCCGCGCCATGAAGCGGGCGGTGCAGTCGGCGATGCGTCTGGGCGCCGAGGGCATCCGCATCAACTGCTCGGGTCGTCTCGGCGGCGCGGAAATCGCGCGCATGGAGTGGTATCGCGAGGGGCGCGTGCCGCTGCACACGCTGCGCGCCGACATCGACTACGGCGTCGCCACCGCGTTCACCACTTTCGGCACCTGCGGCGTCAAGGTCTGGATCTTCAAGGGCGAAATCCTCGAGCACGATCCGATGGCCCAGGACAAGCGTCTCGCCGAGGGCGAGACCTCGCGGCCGCGTCGCGACGCGGCCTGATGGAATTCTTTGGAAGGTTGAAGGCGTAAGCCGGGAACAAGAACATGTTGCAACCAAAGCGCACAAAGTTTCGCAAGGCGCACAAGGGCCGTATCCACGGCGTGGCGTCGTCGGGCGCGACGCTGTCCTTCGGCCAGTACGGCCTGAAGGCGATGGAGCCGGAGCGTGTCACCGCGCGCCAGATCGAAGCCGCCCGCCGGGCGCTCACCCGTCACATGAAGCGTGCCGGCCGGGTCTGGATCCGTGTCTTCCCGGACGTGCCGGTGTCGAAGAAGCCCGCCGAAGTGCGCATGGGCTCCGGCAAGGGAACGCCGGAATTGTGGGTCGCGCGCGTCAAGCCGGGCCGCATCCTGTTCGAGATCGACGGCGTGACGAACCAGACCGCGAAGGAAGCGCTGCTGCTGGCAGCCGCCAAGCTGCCGATCAAGACGCGCTTCGTGGCGCGCATCGCGGAGTGAGGATTTTAGCCATGGCCGAATTGAAAGCCGAAGACATCCGCGCGATGAGCACCGACCAGATGGACGACGAGATCGTCAAGCTGAAGAAGGAGCGCTTCAACCTGCGCTTCCAGCGCGCCACCGGGCAGCTCGAGAACACCTCGCGGCTGCGCGAGGCTCGCCGCGACATCGCACGCATCAAGACCATCGCCGCGCAGAAGCGCGCGAAGACGAAGTAAGGGGCAGAAGATGCCGAAACGAACTCTGCAGGGCGTCGTCGTCAGCGACAAGCAGGACAAGACGGTGGTGGTGCGCGTCGATCGCCGCTTCACCCATCCGATCTACAAGAAGACGATCCGCCGCTCGAAAAACTACCATGCGCATGACGAGAACAATCAGTTCTCGACCGGCGACCAGGTGTGGATCGAGGAAAGCAAGCCGATCTCGAAACTAAAGCGCTGGACAGTCGTCCAGGGCGAAAAGAAAACAGCTTAAGCGCGCAAGCGCATCAGAAAGAGGACGAGGTGCATCAATGATCCAGATGCAGACCAACCTCGACGTGGCCGATAATTCCGGCGCGCGCCGTGTCATGTGCATCAAGGTGCTTGGAGGTTCCAAGCGCCGCTACGCGACCGTCGGCGACATTATCGTCGTGTCCGTCAAGGAAGCCATCCCGCGCGGGAAGGTGAAGAAGGGCGACGTCATGAAGGCGGTCGTGGTGCGGGTGGCGAAGGATATTCGCCGCGCCGACGGCTCCGTCATCCGCTTCGACCGCAACGCCGCCGTGCTGATCAACAATCAGTCCGAGCCGGTCGGTACCCGCATCTTCGGGCCGGTGCCGCGCGAGCTGCGTGCCCGCAACCACATGAAGATCATCTCGCTTGCCCCGGAGGTGCTGATGGCTGCCAAGATCCGGAAGGGTGACAAGGTCATCGTGCTGAACGGGCGCGACAAGGGTCGCACCGGCGAGGTGTTCGAGGTGCGTCCGACCGAGAGCCGGGCGCTGGTGCGCGGGGTCAACCTGGTGAAGCGTCACCAGAAGCAGTCCCAGACCCAGGAGGGCGGCATCATCTCCAAGGAGGCGCCGATCCACCTGTCCAATATCGCGATCGTCGGCAAGGACGGCAAGCCGACCCGCGTCGGGTTCAAGATCCAGAAAGATGGAACGAAGGTGCGTGTCGCCAAGCGTTCGGGAGCAGAGATCGATGGCTGAGACCGCACAGGTTCCGCGCCTTCGCGCGCAGTTCGACCAGGAAATCCGCGCCAAGCTGACCGAGCAGTTTGGCTACAGGAACGTCATGCAGGTGCCGCAACTGTCCAAGGTTGTGATCAACATGGGCGTCGGCGAAGCCGTGAACGACCGCAAGAAGGTCGAGTTGGCGGCGGCTGACCTTGCGCTGATCTCCGGGCAGAAGCCGATCGTGACCAAGTCGCGGATGGCGATCGCCACTTTCAAGCTGCGCGAGAACCAGCCGATCGGCGCCAAGGTCACGCTGCGCAAGGCCCGGATGTACGAATTCATCGACCGCCTGATCAACATCGCGCTGCCGCGCGTTCGCGATTTTCGCGGCCTCAACCCCAAGAGCTTCGACGGCCGCGGCAACTACTCGCTCGGCATCAAGGAGCACCTGATCTTCCCGGAAATCGACTACGACAAGTCCGGCGAGACCTGGGGCATGGATATCACGGTGTGCACGACGGCGCCGACCGACGACGAGGCGCGGGCGTTGTTGACCGCTTTCAATTTCCCTTTCCGGCAGTGAGATCCGAGCAGGATTTCAAACGCGGAAATTCAGGAGCCTGATAATGGCGAAGAAGAGTTCGATCGAGAAGAACAACCGGCGCAAGCGGATGACGACCAACGCGGCCGCGAAGCGTGCGAAGCTGAAGGCGGTCATCGGCGACAAGAAGAAGCCGCTGGAGGAGCGTTTCGCCGCCACCCTCAAGCTGGCCGAGATGCCGCGCAACTCGTCGGCGACGCGGATTCGCAACCGCTGCGAGATCACCGGCCGGCCGCGCTCGGTCTACCGCAAGAACAAGCTGAGCCGCATCGCGCTGCGGGAGCTGGGCTCCAAGGGCCTGGTTCCGGGCCTCGTGAAGTCGAGCTGGTAAGGAGGGTCGCAGATGTCCACGCACGATCCGATCAGCGATCTCATCACCCGCATCCGCAACGCGCAGATGCGCGCCAAGCCCAAGGTCTCGACGCCTGGCTCGAAGATGCGCGCCAACGTGCTCGAGGTGCTGAAGTCCGAGGGTTACATCCGCGGCTTCACCAGCATCGAGCATTCGACCGGCCGCAGCGAGCTCGAGATCGAGCTGAAGTATTTCGACGGCGAACCCGTGATCCGCGAGATCGAGCGGGTGTCGAAGCCGGGCCGGCGCGTCTACGCGTCGGTGAAGAATCTGCCGCGGGTCAATAACGGCCTCGGTATTTCGGTGCTTTCGACGCCGAAGGGAATTATGGCGGACCACGACGCGCGCGACGCGAATGTGGGCGGCGAAGTTCTCTTCACGGTGTTCTAATTCAGGAAGGGGTTAAGCCATGTCCCGCGTTGGCAAACGACCAGTCCCGGTGCCGTCGGGCGTGACCGCGACCGTCGAAGGACAGGTCGTCAAGATGAAGGGCCCGAAGGGCCAGCTGCAGTTCGTCGTCCATGACGACGTTGCGGTGAAGCTCGACAACGGCGCCATCAAGGTCGATCCGCGTTTCGAGACCAAGCGCGCCCGGTCGCTCTACGGCACCGCCCGCGCCCAGGTCGCGAATCTGGTCGAAGGCGTCACCAAGGGTTTCGAGAAGAAGCTGGAAATCACCGGCGTCGGCTATCGCGCCGCGGTGCAGGGCAAGAACCTGCAGCTGGCGCTCGGCTACAGCCACGACGTGGTCTATGCGATCCCCGAAGGCATCGCGATCGTCACGCCGAAGCCGACCGAGATCGTCATCACCGGCAACGACATCCAGCGCGTTGGCCAGGTCGCGGCCGAGATCCGCGGCTACCGTCCGCCGGAGCCCTACAAGGGCAAGGGCGTGAAGTACGCCAACGAATTCATCTTCCGCAAGGAAGGCAAGAAGAAGTAACGGAGCGGGTCATGTCGAAACTCAAGATCACGAATGCCCGGCGCAAGAATCGCGTGAGGGCGCAGGTGCGCCGCGCCGGCGGCCGTCCGCGCCTGTCGGTGTTCCGCTCGTCCAAGCACATCTACGCGCAGATCATCGACGACCTGAAGGGCGAAACCCTGGCCTCGGCCTCGTCGCTGGAAAAGGACGTCCGCGGCGGCAGCAAGACCGGTGCCGATATCGACGCGGCGAGCGCGGTGGGCAAGCTGGTTGCCGAACGCGCCGTGAAGAACGGCGTCAAGGAAGTGGTGTTTGACCGCGGCCAATATCTCTATCACGGCCGCGTCAAGGCGCTCGCCGATGCGGCGCGCGAAGGCGGGTTGAGCTTCTAGGAGACGGCGCGGGGCGTGACGATATCGCGCCGAAGCGCATGAATGGATTGAACGGACACAGGACAGGGGCCTTAAGCTCCTCAAGGATTGGACAGCACCATGGCAGGTGAACGCGAACGCGGCGGCCGCGAACGGAGCAGGGATCGTGAAGAGCGCGACAGCGAGTTTGTCGACAAGCTCGTTCACATCAACCGTGTCGCCAAGGTCGTGAAGGGCGGCAAGCGCTTCGGTTTTGCGGCGCTGGTCGTCATCGGCGACCAGAAGGGCCGGGTCGGATTCGGCCACGGCAAGGCGCGCGAGGTGCCGGAGGCGATCCGCAAGGCGACCGACTCGGCGAAGCGCAACCTGACCCGGGTGCCGCTGCGCGAAGGCCGCACGCTGCATCACGACATCGCCGGCCGTCACGGCGCGGGCAAGGTCTACCTGCGCGCGGCCCCTCCCGGCACCGGCATCATCGCCGGCGGCCCGATGCGCGCGGTGTTCGAGACCCTCGGCATCCAGGACGTGGTGGCGAAGTCGATCGGTTCGTCGAACCCCTACAACATGGTTCGCGCCACCTTCGACGCGCTGAAGCACCAGGACTCGCCGCGTTCGGTGGCGGCGCGCCGCAACCTCAAGGTTTCCGTGCTGCAGTCGCGCCGCGTCGGCGGCGACGCTGAAGTCGCGGCGGACTGATCCGCGACCGTTTGGAGTGACGACAATGGCCAAGGCCGCAAAAACCATCAAGATCGAGCAGGTTGGTAGTCCCATCCGCCGCCACGAATCGCAGCGCGCGACGCTGGTCGGGCTCGGTCTCAACAAGATCGGTCGCGTCAACGAGCTGGAGGACAATCCTTCGGTTCGCGGCATGATCGCGAAAGTTCAGCACCTCGTTCGCATCGTCGACGAGAAGTAAGGAGACAGGGCGATGAAGCTCAGCGATCTCGCCGACAATCCCGGCTCGCGCAAGAAGCGCATGCGGCTCGGCCGCGGCATCGGCTCGGGCAAGGGCAAGACCAGCGGTCGCGGCGGCAAGGGCCAGACCGCGCGCACCGGCGTGCGCATCAAGGGGTTCGAAGGCGGCCAGATGCCGTTGCATCGCCGTCTGCCCAAGCGCGGGTTCAACAACATCTTCCGGCTCGACCTGACCGAGGTCAACCTGGACCGCATCCAGGACGCGATCGATGCCAAGAAGCTCGATGCCGGCGCCGTCGTCAACGCCGAGGCGCTGATCAAGTCGGGCGTGCTGCGGCGGTCGCGCGACGGCGTGCGGCTGCTCGGCCGCGGCGAGATCAAGGCCAAGCTGACGATCGAGGTTCACGGCGCGTCGAAATCGGCCGTCGCTGCGGTCGAGAAGGCCGGCGGATCGGTGAAGGTTCTGGCGCCGCCGGAGACCGAAGGCGATCAGAAGGCGGGTTAAGATTTCGTCTGGCCCGGCCTTGTGCCGGGCCTTCACGTCTTTACTTCTTGGAGAAACACACTTCTCGGAAAAAGACGTGGATGGCCGGGACGAGCTCGGCCGCGACAACTGAAAGGACCGGGCTCAAATGGTCTCCGCAGCGGAACAACTTGCAGCAAACCTGAACTTCTCGGCCTTCGCCAAGGCCGACGAGCTGAAGAAGCGCATCTGGTTTACCCTGGGTGCGCTGCTGGTTTATCGGCTCGGCACCTACATCCCGCTTCCCGGCATCGATCCCGCGATCTGGGAGCAGGTGTTCCGCACCCAGCAGGGCGGCATCCTCGGCATGTTCAACATGTTCGCCGGCGGTGGCATTCACCGCATGGCGATCTTTGCGCTCAACATCATGCCCTACATCTCCGCTTCGATCATCATTCAGCTGATGACGACGGTGTCGCCGACGCTCGAGCAGCTCAAGAAAGAGGGCGAGAGCGGGCGCAAGATGATCAACCAGTACACCCGCTATCTGACGGTGGGACT
>JBKQQE010000443.1:0-6447 GCA_052326245.1 Xanthobacteraceae bacterium
ATAGACGTCGCGCATGAAGCCGGGATGCGCGAACGGCACCTTGGTGATGACGTGGCTGCGGAACCAGTCGATGCCGCGCTGCTCCGCCAGCCGGTTGACCGCGGTCGGATTGCTGCGGGTGTCGATCGGTCCGCCCATCAGCGTCATGGACACCGGATAATGCGGATCCTTGCGCGCCTCCATCACCGAGGCCGCGACCAGCACCGGAACCGACGGCTGGCACACCGCGACCACGTGGATCGGCCCGCCAAGCGTCTGCAGCATCTCGATGACGTAATCCACATAGTCTTCGAGGTCGAACCGGCCCGCCGACAGCGGCACCATGCGCGCGTCGGCCCAGTCGGTGATGTAGACATCGTGCCCGGGCAGGAAACCCTCGACGGTGCCGCGCAGCAGCGTGGCGTAGTGGCCCGACATCGGCGCGACGATGAGAACGCGGGGCTGCGGCTTGCGCAGCGGCCGCTCCAGCTGGCGTTCGAAATGCAACAGCCGGCAGAACGGCTTCTCCCACACCGTCTTGACCTCGACCGGCACGCGCATGCCGTTGACCTCGGTGTCCTCGATGCGCCACTCCGGCTTGCCGTAGCGCCGCGTGGTGCGCTCGAACACCTCGCAGGCCGCCGCGATCGATTTTCCCATCCGGGTGTGAGACCACGGATTGAACGGGCTGGAAAACATCAGCTTGGTGGCGTCGAACATCGCGCGCGCCGGATTGAGAGAGGACTGGCCTATCTCGTACATCCAGTACATCGGCGTGGTCAGCGCAGTGCTGTCTTCCGAGACAAGCTCTGGCGCGCCACCGAATTCGCCAATCGGCATCTTGTTGTTCCCCGGGCTTCTACTAGTACCCTGCTTTCCGAAGTTCGTGCACCGGTGCAGGACATTCGTGAACGAACTTCGGAAAGCAACGGGTACTAGCAAGTTTGTGATTCCCAGTACCCTTTCGTTTCAGAAGTTCGCGAACCCGAATTCGCCGCTTGCGCTTCGCGAACTTCTGAAACGGGGTACTGGTGCATTGCGGAAGGGTGACCTCTTGATGACACGGCGTCAATGCCCCATTCGAACGAAACGGGAATATGGGAAAGATGGGGGAAAGATTCCATGCCCCTGCAGGGACTTATTCACCGGTCTGCACCAGCGAGCCGTTGATTCGCGCGCTGCGCAGCAGCAGCGCGAACACGCCCATCGAGATCGCCAGCAAGACCAGGTTGATCGCCAGCGCCTCCAGCATCAGATCTGCACGATATGCATGCGCGCCCAGCAGCGCGCGCATGCCCTCGAACACGTAAGTGGGCGGCAGGCACCACGCCACCATCTGCAGCCACCACGGTAGAACTGTAACCGGGTAGTACACGCAGGTGAGCGGCAACAGGCCGAACATCAGCGTCCACGCCAGGCCTTCGGCGCCGAGCCCGTTGCGCAGCACCAGCCCCGAGGCGATCAGGCCGACCGACCAGCTGGTGAAGATCAGGTTGCAGAAGAATGCCACCAGCGCGAGCCCGAGCCCGTAGAGGTTGAAGCCGAAGAAGGCGATCGCCAGCAGCGTCATCGGAACCACCCCGATCAGCAGCCGGATCACGCTCATGGTCATCAGCGACACCACGAACTCGCCGACCGTGAGCGGGCTCATCATCAGGTTGCCGAGATTGCGCGACCACATCTCCTCGAGGAACGACATCGAAAACCCGAGCTGGCCGCGGAACAGGATGTCCCACAGGATCACCGCGCCGATGAAGGTGCCGCCGGCGCGGGCGAAGAAGCCCGCGTTCTGCGAGATATAGGCCTGCGAAAAACCCCAGGTGATCAGCTGCAGCGCCGGCCAATAGATCAATTCCAGGAGCCGCGGCCACGACGACGTCAACAGATACCAGTGCCGCAGCACCATGGCGCCGACCCGGTGCGGGGCGATCATGAAGCGGCCGGAGCGCCGTGCCGCGTGAGCGGTCGCCCGATCGGTCATGACAGCGCCGCCAGCCCGCGCCCGCGCGCGACGTCGAGGAACACTTCCTCCAGGGTGTCGCGGTTGTAGCGCTGCATGATCGCGGCCGGACTGCCGTCGTCCTCGATGCGGCCGCGTTTCATGATAATCACCCGGTCGCACAGCCGCTCCACCTCCAGCATGTTGTGCGACGCCAGCAGGATGGTGACCCCGAATGTCCTGCGGTAAACCTCGAGCCGGCCGCGGATCCAGTCCGCGGTGTCCGGGTCGAGCGACGCGGTCGGCTCGTCCAGCAGCAGCAGTTCAGGCTTGTTGATCAGCGCCTTGGCGAGCGCCACCCGGGTCTTCTGCCCGGACGACAGCTTGCCGCTCGGCCGGTCGAGGAATTCGCCGAGGTCGAATTCGGCCGCAAGCTCCGCGATCCGCCCGCGCACGTCCTCCACCGCGTAGAGCCGGCCGAACACGGTCAGGTTCTGCCGCACCGTCAGCCGCATCGGCATGTCCACATAGGGACTCTCGAAATTCATCCGGCCGAGCACGTCTTCGCTCTGTTCCGGCATTTCATGGCCGAGCACGCGCACGCGTCCCGAGGTCGGCCGCACCAGCCCCATGATCATCGCGATGGTGGTGGTCTTGCCGGCACCGTTGCCGCCGAGCAGGCCGGTAACGCTGCCGCGGGGAATGCGAAACGAGATGCCGTCCACCGCCCGCGTGGTCTTGTAGACCTTGACCAGGCGATCGACCTCGATGGCGGGGTCCAGGGCGGGAACCGGATCGGGCATGCTGTCCATGGCCCTTCATTGGGCCATCACGGCGCAACGCGCAAGAACCGGGGCGGCGACCGTGCGCCGCCGTTTCGATGGGGCATGATGCCCGGGCATGCGGATCGAAAACCGGTGCCCGCAGTTCCGGATCGTGATTTAAGGTCGGGCATGCGTGACATCACCAGCGACACCGCCAAAGCCGACCCCCGTTCGCACCGCCGCTTCGTGCGGCTCGACACCATCCTGCGGCTGCGCTGGCTCGCGGTGCTGGGCCAGCTCGCCGCCATCGTGGTGGTCGCCCAGGGCCTCGAATTCGACGTGCCGGTGGTGCCCTGCCTCGTCGTCATCGCGCTGTCGGCCGCGGTCAACCTGGTGCTGCAGGTCGCGGTCAATCCGCGGCTGCGGCTGGAGCCGGTCTATGCCGGCGCGCTGCTCGCGCTCAATATCGTCGAGCTGGCGGCGCTCCTGTTCCTGACCGGCGGACTGCAGAATCCGTTTTCATTTCTGTTTCTGGCGCCGGTGCTGATCTCGTCGACGGCGCTGACCACGCGGCTGACGCTGGCGCTGGGCCTGCTCGCCATCGCCTGCGCGACGCTGCTCGCCTTCTGGCACCTGCCGCTGCCGTGGGACAACGACGAGCCGCTGACATTGCCGTCGATCTACATCCTCGGCGTGTGGCTTTCGATCGCGCTCGCCATCGGCGTCACCAGCCTCTACACCTTCCAGGTCACCGAGGAGGCCGGCAAGCTCGCCGATGCGCTCGCCGCCACCGAACTGGTGCTGGCGCGCGAGCAGCATCTGACCCAGCTCGATGGGCTCGCCGCCGCGGCCGCCCATGAGCTCGGCACGCCGCTCGCCACCATCTTCCTGATCGCCACCGAACTCGAGAAATCCACCGGCGCCGGCAACCCGCTGGCGTCCGACATCAGGACGCTCGGCGAACAGGCGCGCCGCTGCCGCGACATCCTATCCAAGCTGACCCAGCTGTCGGCGAGCGGGGCGCCGTTCGACCGCATGCGGCTGTCGACCCTGATCGAGGAGATCGTCGCCCCGCACCGCGACTTCGGCATCGCCATCAACGTGCGCATCGCGGTGGCGGCGAGCCGCGAGCCGGTCGGCAAGCGCAATCCGGCGATCCTGTATGGGCTCGGCAATATCCTGGAGAACGCGGTCGACTTCGCCCGCGCGGCGGTCGAGGTGAATGCCTGGTGGAATGCCGAGACCGTCGAGATCGTGATTTCGGACGATGGCCCGGGCATCGCGCCGGAGATGCTGAAGCGGATCGGCGAGCCGTATGTCTCCCGTCGCCCCGGCGGCGAGGAGCACGGCCAGCATGGCGGCCTGGGGCTCGGGGTCTTCATCGCCCGCACGCTGCTGGAGCGAACCGGCGCCCGGATCTCCTTCAGCAACCGCGCCTTCCCCGACCATGGCGCGGTGGTCCATGTCAGCTGGCGGCGGGACCGCTTCGAGGCCGCGGATTCAACCGAAACCGCTTCCATCCCAGAGGTTTAGAGCATGATGCGGCGGGCGTCGGCGGCGCCCGTGCGGTGGATTTGACATTCGCTCCAGTATTGCGGCGAACTAACGCCGTCGTCGATTGCTGCCTTGGCAGCCGGCCATCCTCGCGCCATATCTGGGGCGTGAACAATCGAAGGGTATCGCATCGTGCCTGCCACTGCCGCCGCCCCCCTGGCTGACCGGTCGCTGTTGATCGTCGAGGACGACAAGGCCTTTCTCGAGCGGCTGGCGCGCGCCATGGAAAGCCGCGGTTTCGACGTCACCTCATGCGGCACGGTGTCGGAGGGCGTCGCCCATATCGGCCAGTCGGCGCCCGCCTTCGCGGTGGTCGACCTCAGGCTGGGCGACGGCAGTGGGCTGGACGTGGTGTCGGCGCTGAAACGCAAGCGCCCCGACGCGCGCGCGATCGTGCTCACCGGCTATGGCAACATCGCCACCGCCGTCACCGCCGTGAAAATGGGCGCCATCGACTATCTGTCCAAGCCGGCGGAAGCCGACGACGTGATGGCGGCGCTGTTGTCGAACGGCAGCGACAAGGCCGAGTTGCCGCAAAACCCGATGTCCGCGGACCGGGTGCGATGGGAGCATATCCAGCGCATCTACGAAATGTGCGATCGCAACGTCTCGGAGACGGCGCGACGGCTCAACATGCATCGCCGGACGCTGCAGCGCATCCTGGCCAAGCGCGCGCCGCGGTAGGGCTGGATCCGACGGCCACATTGACGAAAAGCGGCGACCACTTTTCCGGGGTGATCATGCTCATCCCCGTCATCCTGACAGAATGACGAGATAGCTGATTGGATCTTGGCTCATGGTGATCCAGGCCCCCTCCGCGGCGGCACCTTCACGACCGCTTGATCGCGCGCACGGCGGCCGCACCGGGAACTTTTCCGACCCGCCGGGATTAGCCATCCGTAACTGCCCATGGCAACGGCGCGCATCGGGGCATCGAGCAGATGACCAATTCCCTCCAGGACGTGATTTTCGACGCGACACGGCGATCGCACGCGCGGCTGGACGCCGCGATGAAGCTGGTCGATCTGCGCCGGCCGACCTATTACGCGAGCTTCCTGCGCGGCCAGGCCGAGGCGCTGTTTCCGATCGAGACCGCGCTGGAGTCCGGCGGCATCCACGACCTGCTGCCGGACTGGGAGCAGCGACGGCGCACGCCGGCGCTGGAGCACGATCTGGCCGCGCTCGACACCGGCGTCGACCCGCTGCCCGTTCCCCTGCTCGGCCGCGCCAAGGATCTCCGCGCCGCCGAGATGCTGGGCCTGGTCTACGTCCTCGAAGGCATGCGGATGGGCGCGCGGGTGATCCTGTCGCGGCTCGCCGAGGAACCCGATACCGCGATCATCGGCGCCACCGCCTATCTGCGCCATGGTTTCGGCCGCCGCCTCTGGCCGACATTCCTGACGATCCTGGAAACCAGCGGCGAGGCGCGGGCGAATAGCGCCCGCGTGATCGTGGGCGCGCAGCTCGGCTTCGACATGTTCGAACGCGCCCTGGTTCCCACCACGGGCATCACCGCCGACGGCGCGCGCGCCGCCGCGGCTCAGCTGCAGACCGCCTGAAGCGCCGAGAACCTCATCCGGCGCTCACACCGCGTCGTCCGCCGCCGCATGCCCCTGCGGATCGGCGAGGCGATTGAGCCGCTGCGCCGCCGCCAGGCCGAAACGCAGCGTCATCAGCTTGCGCGTCGCCGGCGCCAGCCGGTGCTCCGGCGCCTCGCGCGCAAGCTCGGCGCCATAGGCGTCCGCCACGATCAGCCCGGTCTCGGCGGGAAACACCTCGTGGGGCAATTCCGCGGTGAAGGCGAAGAACAGCCGGTCGCAATGCAGCCGGTAGTCCGGCCATTTCTGGTCGGCGCGCAGGTCCTCCAGCGATGACTTGATTTCGAGGATCCAGATCTCGCCGCGCCCGTTCAGCGCCACCAGGTCGGCCCTGCGGCCGGACGGCAGCGGCAACTCGCTCACACAGGAAAACCCGAGCGAATGCAACAGCCGCGCGGTGCCGCGCGCGATCGCGCTGGCGGTCGCGGACTGCCGGCCGTCGGCGGGCAGGATCAGGGTCGGAATCGGCTGCAGCGGCATCGATGCAGAATAGCAGATGGGCGCGGCGGATTGCCAAGCTGTTCTGATGGTGGCCCAATGGCGGCAACAATCTTCGGCGTCGTTCCCGCGAAAGCGGGAACCCAGTAATCACCAGCGCGCATGGTGTTTACTG
>JBKQQE010000444.1:0-5186 GCA_052326245.1 Xanthobacteraceae bacterium
CGTTGCACAGCGTGACCGCCGCGACGTGGTCGAGCGCGTCCTTCTCCTCGATGTGGCGGCCCGGCTTGCCGATCACCAGCACCAGTTCGCCCTCGTAGTCGAGCTGCTGCGAGGCCTGTGGGCGCACCAGCGGCGAGCCGTGGCCGACGAAGGAGCGCGGCACCCGGATGAACATGCTGGGGTATTTCGGCGCCGCCTGGCCGTCTTTGTATTCCTCGTTGCGGTCGGGATAGTTGACGCCGATGCAGATGATCTTTTCCGGCGCCGGGATCGGCGGCCGCAGCACGACATCGTTGAGCGCGAAATCGGGTTTCGCCCCGGCGGCCGCGTCCGACAGCCGCGTCATCGCGCCGGCCGCGATCACCTCGCGTAGCGTGGGAAATTCCTTGCCGAGGCGGGACGAGAGGTCGACGACGCCGTCGCCGACGACGGCGCCGTAGCGCTCCGCGCCGTCTTTCAGGAAGGTGACAAATCGCGTGGGCTGGGTCATGGCGGGGTCCCGATGGTGGACGGAAACGGTTGCGGAGCGGGGTGAGACGCCGCGCATCTGCGCCGTCTCACCCCTGTCCCGGAGCTTTCGATCACACGCCGAGCCGCTGGATCTTGTGCGTGCCGCGGGCGAGCGAGATGTTCTTGGTTTCCATGTAGAACTCGAACGAATAGTCGCCGCCGTCACGGCCGATGCCGGAGGCCTTCATGCCGCCGAACGGGGTCGGCAGATGCCGCACATTCTCGGAATTCACCCAGATCATGCCGGCTTCCAGCGCGTCGGAGACCCGCAGCCCGCGGCCCATGTCGCTGGTCCAGACATAACCCGTCAGTCCGTACTGCACGCCGTTGGCGATCTCGATGGCCTCGGCCTCGTCCTTGAACGGAATCACGGTCAGGAACGGTCCGAACACCTCCTCCTGGGCGACGCGCATCTGCGCCGACGCGCCGGTGACCAGCGTCGGCTGCACGTAGTGTCCGCCGCCCGGGCCGTCATGTGGCTTGCCGCCCACCGCGATGGTGGCGCCGTCCTGCCGCGCGATGTCGAAATACGAGCAGACCTTTGCGAGGTGACGGGCGTGGATCAGCGGTCCGATTTCGGTCGCGGGATCGAGCGGATGCCCGATCTTCAGCGCGCGGACCCTCGCGGCGAGCTTCTCGTTGAACTTGTCGGCGATGGTGTCCTGCACCAGGAGGCGGCTCGAGGAGGTGCAGCGCTCGCCGTTCAGCGAGTAGATCATGAATACCACGGCGTCGAGCGCGCGCTCGAGATCGGCGTCGTCGAACACGATCACCGGATTCTTGCCGCCGAGTTCGAAATGCACCCGCTTCAGGGTCGGCGCGCCCTGGATCATGATCGCCGATCCGGTCGAGCTCTCGCCGACGAAGGCGATCGCCTTGATGGCGCGATGCTCGGTGAGCGACTTGCCGGCGTCTTCGCCGAAGCCGTGCACCGTGTTGAACACGCCGTCCGGAATGCCGGCTTCGCTGGCGAGCCGCACCAGCAGATCCGCCGTCACCGGCGACCATTCAGCCGGCTTGTGGACGACGGTGCAGCCGGCGGCCAGCGCCGGCGCGATCTTCCAGGTCGACAGCATGAACGGCGTGTTCCACGGCGTGATGACCCCGACCGGGCCGATCGGCACGCGGGTCGACATGTTCCAGTGCTCGTCGCCCGGCAGGTTCTTGCCGTCGCGCGCCTCGGTGGCGCGGTCGGCGAAAAAGCGGAAATTCTCCGCGGCGCGGATCGCGGCCTTCGACATGAAGCGGTAGGCCTGCCCGGTGTCGATGCATTCCAGCACGGCGATGTCGTCGGCGTGGGCCTCGATCGCGTCGGCGACCTTGTGCAGCAGCGCCTTGCGCTTCGCCGGCGCCATGTCGCGCCACGGCTTGAACGCCCGTTCGGCGGCCTTGGCCGCGGCGTCGATATCGGCGGCGTTGCCGCGCGCCACCACGGCGAGCGACGAATTGTCGATCGGCGAGTGGGTCTCGAAGGTCTGCCCGGAGACCGACGGCACGGTCTTGCCGTCGATGAAGTGGCCGATGCCCTCGGTGCGCAGCTTGGCGAGCAGGGGCTCGGCGCGTTCGAGGTTGGCGGCATGGACCGCGGCGGGGTCGGCGGGGGATTTAGCCATGCTCTTTTTCCTTCAGGTAGGCGTGGATGTTGTTCTTCTTCCAGCTCGTCTCGCTCTTGATCTCGACCATCTCGAAGGTCAGGCCGAACTTGGCTGACTTGAACACCGGCTCGAGATAGGCGCTGAGCGCCGCGAAGATGTGCTCGCCGGCGGCCTTGCGCGCCGCAAGCTCGCGGCCCTCGCCGAGGCGCAGAACCATGGCGAGGAACACGAGGTCGGGATTGCCGTCGGCGATGGCGTAGTGGTCGCAGCGGATCGCGCGGACGCGGATGCCGCCGATCGGGAAGATCCCGGTCTCGAGCGCGGTGCGGCGCACCAGCTCGACGATCTCGGCCATGTTGGTGCGCTCGGCCAGGTTCGCGGAATATTCGATCGTGAAGTGCGGCATGTCATGTCACTCCGTGGCGGCTCAGCCGAAATAACAGCTCACCGAACCATAGGCGCCGAAGTCGGCCTGGATGGTGTCGCCCTTGCGGGCCTCGATCGGACGGATGAAGGATCCGGCCAGCACGATCTGGCCGGGCTCGAGCGCGAGCCCGAGCGGCGCGATCTTCTTCGCAAGCCAGACGATGCCGTTGGCCGGATGGTTGAGGACGCCGGCGGCGAGGCCGGTTTCCTCGAGCTGGCCGTTGCGGTAGCACAGCGCCCCGATCCAGCGCAGGTCGGTCTCCAGCGGCCGGATCGGCCGGCCGCCCAGCACGATGCCGGCATTGGCGGCGTTGTCGGAGATGGTGTCGACGATCTTGCGGGTGGCCTTGGTCTCGGGATCGACGCGCTCGATCCGGGTGTCGAGTATCTCGAGCGCCGGCACCACGAAATCCGTGGCGTTGAGGACGTCGAAGATCGTGCAATGCGGTCCGGCGAGCCGGCTCTTCATCACGAAGGCCAGTTCCGCCTCGATGCGGGTGGCGATGAAACGGTCGGTGGGCACGATCCCGCCATCGGCGAAGAACATGTCGTCGAACAGCACGCCGGAATCCGGCTCGTCGATGGCGAGCGCGCTCTGCATGGCCTTCGAGGTGAGGCCGATCTTGTGCCCGCGCACGACGCCGCCGGCCGCGACCTTCAGCGCGACAAAGGCCTTTTGCACCGCATAGGCGTCCGCGACCGTCATGGCCGGGTGCTCGACCGACAGCTGGCGGATCTGCGAACGGTTCTTCTCGGCCTCGAACAGCTGCTGGGCCGCTTTGCTGATGGCGTCGGGAGAAAGGCTCATGGCGGTTATCCTAAGGGCTGGCGAAAAGTACTTAACATGTTAAATTGATCAGATCAATCCGGGCTGGGGATGATTTTTCGGCGCGCCCGCGTTGCCAACTTCGGCCTCCGCGTGGTGGACTGGAACATCCGAGGAACAGGCATTTCCATGCGCAGACCAAAACCGGCCGCCGGTCCGTCATCCGCCGAAGAGATCGCGCCGGAGCGGCTTCCGATGCGCGGGTTTTCGCGCTCGTTGCCGATGGCGCTGCTGCGGGCGCGGGAGGCGGTGATGCGCCAGTTCCGGCCCTCGCTGCGCGATGCCGGCCTGACCGAGCAGCAATGGCGCATCCTGCGCGCGCTCGCGGCCGTCGACCAGATAGAAATCAGCGAGCTGGCGCGGGAAACCTTCCTGCTCGGGCCGAGCCTGTCCCGCATCCTGCGCGACCTGGAGGCGCGGCGGCTGATCCGGCGTCGCTCGCCGCAAAGCGACCTGCGGCGGGGCCTGGTGTCGGTGACGCCCGCGGGGCTCGCCTTGCTCAACGCGGTGGCGCCGGTCTCCGAGGCGATCTATGCGGAGATCACGCGGCGCTTCGGCGCGGCGAATCTGGAGGCGCTGCACGACATGCTGCAGGCGCTGGAGCGACAGTTGCTGGAGATACCCGTCGAGCCCGGCAGGGCCGTCGAACAATCCGACGATTGAAATTCGAATGATGTCGAGGATCCGGCGGCGAGACCACGGGGAGGGGGAGGGCACCGATGAGCAAAGCACCGCCGCGTCAGGGCGGAGTGTTGGAAGGTGTGAGCGGCCTCGAGGCGCGGACGATCCGGTCGGTGTCGGTACGACTGGTTCCGTTCCTGGTGCTGGCGTATTTCCTGGCCTATCTCGATCGCGTCAATCTCGGCTTCGCCGCGCTGGCGATGAACGCCGAGCTCAATTTCTCGCCGACCGTCTTCAGCTGGGGCGCGGGAATCTTCTTCATCGGATATTTCCTGTTCGAGGTGCCGAGCAACGTCATCCTGCACCGGGTGGGCGCGAGCCGCTGGATTGCGCGGATCATGGTGACCTGGGGCATCCTGTCGGCGCTGATGGCGCTGGTCGGCGGGGCGACCAGCTTCTACGTCCTGCGCTTCCTGCTCGGCGTCGCCGAAGCGGGCTTCTTTCCCGGCATCATTCTCTACCTGACTTATTGGTACCCGGCAGAATATCGCGCGCGCATTCTCGCCGCCTTCGCCATCGCGGTGCCGGTCTCCACCGTGATCGGGGCGCCGAGCTCGGGCTATCTGCTCGGCCTCGACGGCGTCGGCGGACTGAAAGGCTGGCAATGGCTGTTCATTCTCGAAGGTGCGCCGTCGATCCTGCTCGGCGTCGTCACCTGGTTCACGTTGACCGACCGCCCGGCGGTGGCGAACTGGCTGCCGGACGATCAGAAGCGGTGGCTGATGGCGAAACTCGAGGGCGAGGAGGCGGCCCGCGCGGCAGCGCACGGCATGACGCTCGGCCAGGCGCTCGTGGAGCCGAAGGTGCTGGCGCTGAGCGCCGTCTATTTCGGCTTCGTCGCGGCGCTCTACGGCATGCAGTTCTGGTTGCCGCAGATCGTCAAGGCGTTCGGACTGACCAATCTGCAGACCGGGTTCGTCACCGCCGTCCCTTACGCCTTCGGTTCGGTGGCGATGGTGTTGTGGGGACGGCATTCGGACAGCACGCGGGAGCGGGTCTGGCATCTCGCGCTGCCGCTGTTCTTGACCGCGGTGGCACTCGCCGTGTCGGGCTATCTCGGCAGTCCGCTGCAGACCATGATCGCGCTGACGCTGGCGGCGATTGGTGTGTTCTGCACCTTCGCGCTGTTCTGGACGCTGCCGACCGCC
>JBKQQE010000445.1:0-7794 GCA_052326245.1 Xanthobacteraceae bacterium
ACTGGCTGGTGCTGGTGGCCGTGGTCGCCGTCGCCGTCGCGCTGCGCCAGGTGGTGGTCGCCCATACCGACGTCAGCTGGTGGCTGTCGGTGGCCGACAAGGTACCCACAATATGATCTGTGACCGCCAAACTGGATCATGTTGAGCGAAGTTTTCGGATTCCCAGAAGTCGTTTGTCTTGAAGCGCAGGGCGCCTTGCGCAGTGAGGCTCCCTCCACCTGCACCGCAGCGACGCCGAGCCGGGCACCGAAGACGTGCGGCAGCGTGCTCGACAGGAGCCAGCCCCCCGCCCGCTACTCCGGCAGGCCCGCCAGCTTTAGCGCACCGGTCACCGTATCGGCGATGTGCGGCGCGATGCCGACCGCGGCGGACCAGCGGCCGATGGTGAAGCCGGGGTCGAGAGCCAACAGCCGCTCGCCCGCGGCTCTTGCTTCGTCGAGCCGCCCGAGCATCGCCAGCGGCGCCGCGAGCCACCCGTGCAGGATGCTGAAGCCCGGGTTCGATTGCACCGCCCGCCGGCCTGCCACGACAGCGTCCTCGTATCGGCCGAGCAGGAAATTCCCGAATCCGATGATGCCCTGGGGAATGTAGTTCATGGCATCGAGCGGGCTGAGGCGGATGGCGCGCTCGCCCCAATCAATCGCGCGCGCCGCTTCGCCGCCGTACGCCACCGGCACGCAGCCGAAGGCACAGACGAAGTTGCAGGATGCGCTCAACGCCAGCGCCTGCGCGAACGCCTCGTCCGCGAGCTTGCGGTCATGCGCCACCATGCCGATGGAAAAGCCGGCGAGCGCGAGCGCCATGGCGTCGCCCGGACCGTGCTCGAGCGCCGCATGGGCATGGCGGATCGCGCCGTCACGGTTCTCCGGACGCAGGCCGTCGCGAATGAAAATGGTCTGATGGGCCCAGGCGGCGAAACCGTGGGCGAGCGCGTAGCTCGGCTCGATGGCGAGCGCCGCGTCGAGCAGCGGCAGCCCCTCGGCGGCGCCCTCCGGCATGCAGGTGTAGACGCTCGGCAGCGCGCGCAGCAGCAGATCGTAGGCGTCGAGATTGTCGGGGCGCTTGCGGCGGACGCGCTCGATCTCGGCGCGGCGCACGTTGGGCTCGATGGCGGCCACCACGCTGACGGTGATCTCGTCCTGCAGCGCGAACACGTCGCCGAGGTCGCGGTCGTAGCGTTCGGCCCACAGATGGCTGCCGTCCTCGGCGTCGATCAGCTGGCCGGTGATGCGGACGCGGTTGGCCGCCTTGCGCACGCTGCCTTCGAGGACATAGCGCACGCCGAGTTCGCGGCCGACCTGCTTCACGTCGACCGCGCGGCCCTTGTAGGTGAAGCTCGAGTTGCGCGCGATGACGAACAGCCACTTGATGCGCGACAGCCCGGTGATGATGTCCTCAACCATGCCGTCGGCAAAGTAGTCCTGCTCCGGATCACCGCTCATGTTGGCGAACGGCAGCACGGCGATCGACGGACGGTCGGGCAGGCGCAAGGCAGCCTCGGGCCGCTCCGTGGCAGCCGTCGCCTCCGCTCCGCCCTCCTCGCGCACGTCGCCGACAAAGCGGATGCCCTTGCGCACGATGGTGCGGATGAGGCGCTGCTCCTCGCCATTGTCGTGGAGCGCGCTGCGGGCGGCATTGATGCGGCTGCTCAAGGTCGCGTCGGAGACGATGCGCCCCTGCCAGACCGCGCCGACCAGATCGTCCTTGCTGACGACCCGGTCGCGATGGCGGAGCAGGTACTGCAAGAGGTCGAACACCTGCGGTTCGACCGACAGCAGTTCGGTGCCGCGGCGCAGTTCGCGCCGATCGCCAATCCACCGCCCGGCGCGCCCGTGCCGCCGATCCTGCCGCCGGTCGATGGCTTCCTGCTGCTGGACCGCGCCGAGTTCGCCGCCTCGTTCGCCGCGGACGTCGGCCCCGAGCAGGCCTCGTTCATGGCGGACTCGCAGGTCCCCTGGGGCGTGCCGGCGCTGGAAGGCAAGGTCACCGTGCCGGCCTGGAAGCTCCGGCCGAGCTGGTACCTCGTCGCAACCGACGACAGGATGATCCCGCCGCCGGCCCAGCGGCAGATGGCAGAGCGCGCCGGCGCCACCACCGTCGAGGCGGCGGGCAGCCACGCCATCTACGTCTCGAACCCCGGCGTCGTCGCCGATCTGATCCAGCAGGCGGCCGCCAACGTCGATAGGAACTGAGCCGGCATCGACCGGTGTCGGACTGCCTGGGCGCCGCCTGCCGGCCGCCCAGGCTGCCGAACGCCATCATGCCACCGTAGGCGGTGGGTCGAGGTCCGGCGTAAGTTATAATTCTCTATGGAAGCAGCTACGGCTCAGCCGTGATGCCCGGATCGGCCCGCCCGAAAGCCGGCGTTAACGGCGGATTCCTACACTGGGCCATGGCCGAAACCATCGAAGTCCCCCCTGCTCCGGCCGCGCCGGGAACCGACCCTGGACGCCACTGGCTGGTGCTGGTGGCCGTGGTCGCGGTCGCCGTCGCGCTGCGCCAGGTGGTGGCCGCCAATACCGACGTCAGCTGGTGGCTGACGCTGAGCGAGAAGGTACTGGCCGGACAGCAGCTCTACCGCGACATCATCGAGACCAATCCGCCGATCCCGATCCTCGCCTATCTGCCGGCCGTGCTGCTCGGCCGGGCCTTGCACGTCCGCGCCGAGACCATGGTGGACGCTTTGACCTTCGCCGCGATCGCGGCCAGCGTGCTGGTTTCGCTGCGCATAGCGCGGCGAATGTCGGCGCTCGACCTCGGCCACGGCTGGCCGTTCGCCATCTTCAGTATCGCGGTGCTGACCATCCTGCCGATGCAGACCTTCGGCCAGCGAGAACACCTGGCGTCGATCGCGCTGCTGCCGGCGCTGACCGCGCTCGCCGGCCGCGCGCAGGCCCGCGCGCTGCCGTGGTGGGCCATCGTCGCCGCCGGCCTCGGCGCCGCCATCACGCTCGCCTTCAAGCCGTATTTCGTGCTCGGCATCGGCGCCGGCATCGTCACCGCGGCGGTGCTGGCGCGCTCAGTGCGCCCGCTGTTCGCGCCCGAACATCTCATCGCCGCCGTGCTGGTCGTGGCCTACGGCGCCGCCACCGCGATCGTCTTCCCGGACTACTTCGGCAAGATCTATCCGATGGTGCGCGACGTCTACATCCCGATGAAGCGGCCGCTGGCCGACCTCGTCGCAAGCCCCGCCGTGGTGATCTGGGCCGGCGCGCTGGTGCTCGCGCTGGCGCTGCGGCCGGGCGGCCGCGCGCGCGCGGCGGTCGCGGTGCTGGCCGCCGAATCCACCGGCTTCGCGGCGGCCTTCCTGCTGCAGCAGAAGGGCTGGGCCTACCAGTCCTATCCGATGATCGCGCTTTCGCTGCTGGCGCTGGCGGCGACACTCGCGGAGCGGCCGGAGCGCGCGCGGCCGCGCGCGGTCGTCGCCGGCGCGCTGGTGGTGACCGGCGCGCTGTTTCTCGGCGGCGCGCTCTGGATGAACGCCACCTCGGACGCGCGCGCATTGACCGCGCCGGTAGCCCGGCTCGGTTCGCACCCGAAAATCCTGGTGCTGAGCGCCGAGCCCTCGATCGGCCACCCGCTGACGCGCGCCGTGGACGGCGAATGGGTGTCGAGCCAACAGAGCCTGTGGGTGCGCGAATTCGTCGCGCGGCTGCGCCGAAGCCGGACGATCGACGCCGAAATGGACGCCCGGCTTGAGGCCTACGAGAGGCGCGAGCACGCCATGCTGATCGACGACATCAAACGCAACCCGCCGGACGTGGTGCTGGTCGACAATCTTCTCGGCAACTGGGGAGACTGGCTGCGCGCCGATCCGGATCTCGGCGCGCTGCTGAAATCCTACAGGCCCACCGAGACCATCGAGCACATCGACATTCTGACCCGCGTCGACTGACCTCGACTGACCGGCTCCCGGCCTGCAGCAGCCGCGCGATCAGGCTTGCGCCGCTGGTGCTGCCGACAACCGCGCTGCCGCCGCGCCGCCGCGCAGGCGGCGCCTCAACGTCAGCACCGGCTTCTCGATCACGTGATAGGTCAGCAGCGATACAAGCGTCGCGATCTCGATCAGAACGCAAAGGCGCGCAATGGAGTCGATCCTGAAGCCGAGCATCTGTTCAAGGACGTTCATGCAGACGAGGTGGTTGAGGAACACCCCATAGCTCAGGTTGCCGAAGATTTCGTCGAGCCTGGAGGATTCCAGGCGCTTCAAGCCGGCAACCACCGGCAATCCGATCGCCAGTCCGAGCAGAATGTCCTTGCTCACGCCGGCTTGCCGAAGGCCGCCGTCGAAATACAGCATGGCGAGCAAGCCGACCGTCGCGATCCAGACCAGCGCCGGAAACCAAGGTGTCACGGCATCGCGCCGCGCCAGCACCATTCCCGCCATGAACATGAACAAGGTCCCCGGCAGCATTCGGTAGCCGTAGATCTCGGTGTCGATCAGGCTGGCGAAAGCCGCCGCGAAGACACAAAGCGACAGCGCCGCAGCGGTCCGCGCCAGGCGCCGATAGCAGACGAGGAACGGCACGATCAGGTAGAATGTAAGCTCAAGCGCCAGGCTCCAGGCCTGGGGCAGATAGACGCAGTCGAGACTGACCGTCGGGGACCAGTTCAATGGCAGCACCGCGACATTGAGCGCGGCCTGGAACGCATCGCAGTCCTTGGCGAAGCCGAACGCGATCCGGTGCTGGCCGACCAGGACGATCGTCACCACAAGGTAGAACAGGTACTGCGGAAATATCCGCGCCACCCGGTCGAGATAGAACAGCGGAGCTTTTTCGGGTGACGCATAGTGACGATCGACGAGCAGGGTCATCACGTAGCCGCTCAGAATGAAGAACGAGATGACCGCGGAAACCCCGACGGCGAAGCCTGCCGGATGCAGCTCGGTGTGGGAGACCAGCACGACCAACGCCAGCAAGAACCTGTAGAGCCCCATTTCGGCCGCCATCTCCGGTGAGCGCGGAGACCCTAGCCCGGGCAACCGTTACGAAGCGTTTACCGGTGGCGCGCGGCGACGGGCTTTTGTGCCGCGATCGCCAACAAATCGTTGACCGATCGGCAAAATCGGGCGGCGCGCGGGCCGGGTGACGCCGAAGTCGCAGACTGACGACTTCGCGGCCGCCGCGCGGTGCTTGGCCATCACCCTCCCGGACGTTCCGTCGGGTTCGTCGCGGCAGCCCCGGCCTGCGCAACCGTGGCGGCAAATCCGGCAAGAAACATTCGTACCTGCAATGCCAGCACGCGATCGTCCGGAATAGCCGGGATCGCTGCGTAGAGGCGTCGACGGATGGCGAAATGCGAAACGGCGCCGTGCAGCATCCAGCCGATTTCGTGCATCACTTCGCGATCGAGCCGCAATTCCACCTGCAGTTCGTGGGCGGTCTCCTGCACGATCGTCTCGATCATCTCCAGGAAGATTGCCGCGACATGGTCCGGCATCATCTGAACCTCCGCCAGGGAGGCGTAGAGAAACAGCCGCATCCATTTCCGTGTCAGCACCGTGGCATAATAGCTGCTGTAGAACTCCGTCAGCCTCTGCTCGACCGGCCGCGTTCGATCCTTCAGCTGGACCAGCCATACCGCCCTGAACGGCGCGACGATCGCCTCCTGGTAGACTTCTTCCAGCAGTGCCGCCTTGGAAGGAAAATACCGGTAGAGCAGGCGCTGGGCGACGCCACACGCCGCTGCGAGGGCCCTGGTCTGAGCGGTCAGTCCATACTCGGCGAAAAACTCCGCCGCCCGCGAAAGAATCATCGCCTTGCGGTCGGCTGGCGCCATCCGCGCCACCACGACGGTTTCACGCGGACGTCTTGACCCCCGGGTCCCGCTCAGCAACCCCGATCGCGCTCTCATCCCGGCACTCCCCGCGCCCGACCAACTCTAACAGCATAAGTCGTCAATCGACGACTTTGTTATTGCCAGAACGGGCGGTTTCTGGCATGCAAAGTACCAGTGCGAACGTCGCCCAGAACCATAAACCGAGCTTTCGCCAACAATGCAGCCGGCGGCCACGCCGAGCAAGCAAGCGGAATACGAAGCCCTGCGGCGACGGAATTGCGTCACCTGACATGCAAATGCGACCCCGCACAGACCGACAAGTCAGATCCTTCGGATCCGTCGTCTGCCGCTAGACCCGCGAAATGCTTCTGGGACTGCGCCGATCTCACCCTCTGTGGCGCACCGCGCGATAACAGCCGAGCCACCATCGCCAACGGCAGAGCTGTGTGCCCGCAACCCCTCGCTGCCCAGGCGTCAAGGCAGCAACCGGTGAGAACACAATTCCGCTCGTTGCTGAGTTTTCAGCCTTAGAGACCGACAATGCCATCGTCCTCACTTTGCGTGACCTGCCCTCGCCGCGAGCTCGAATTCTGCGGCGCGATATTGCGACAGCCTGCTGCGGCATCCTCAACGCACGCAGCGCTTGATGATTGGCAGCATCGCCGAACCCTGCGCCCTGGCGAAGTCGCCGTCGCTCCAGATCAGACTTGCCCGTCGGTTTTGGTGTTGTGCAGCGGCTGGGCCTTTCGCTTCGTCCAGCTGCAATCCGGCCGCAGGCAGATCTTGAATTTCCTGCTGGCCGGCGACCTGTTCTCCTGCAACATGGTGTTTCAAGAGCGCTGCAACTACTACGTCAAGGCATTGACGGATATTCAGATCACCGAACTGCAAAGATCGGAAGTGATCAGGCGAATTGCCGATGATCCCAGCAATTTGACGGCGCTGGCAAAGTGCTGCGCGACCGAGGCTGCGACCGCGGACGGGTTGCTGGCCGTGGTCGCCCAGGGCTCCGCGGAACAGCGCATCGCCTATCTGTTCCTGCACCTGATGCAGAGGATCGAGTCCAGAAGCGTGATTCGCGACCAGCGCTATCAGTTTCCCTTGCGCCAGCAACATATCGCCGACGCCGTCGGATTGACGGTGGTCCACGTCAATCGCGTTCTCAGCCTTTTCCGCAAGGGCGGCATTCTCGATCTGTCCCACGGCGTGCTGCAGGTCTTCAACCTTCCCGAGCTGAAGCGTCTCGCGCCACTGAAATGATCGCGCCGCGGTTCGTCGCGCGCGGCTCCGGCGGGATGCGATCGACCATCGTCCCGTGCCGGCTTCCTAGCGGCTTGTTTACCATGGCTTCGCCGCAAGCTGCATTTCCGCGCGCGCAAAACCCGTTCAACTTCATGCAAATCAACAATCTGCATCAACTCGTACCGGCAAAGATTTAGAGAAATTTCAATAGCGTCACCGCGATGTCGCCAGCCAGGGGACCGGCGGCCCAAATTTCGATGCCCTCGATGGCACCATGACAACAGCTGTGGGCTGCTGCCTGCGGACTTTGTCCGGTCACCCGGGCCAGCCGCCGCCTCGACCACCGCGGCATTCGCGCGCAAGCCGAACCAGGCGTGCGGAAGCCGTCGAGATACGTTTCCGCGCTGCGATGCCAGCTTGAGGATTCACCAATCGATGAACGCGCGGCACCACGAACTACGACAGCATCTGGTCCGCAACCGGGAGACCGGCGGCCGCGAGCCCGCTCCAGGCCCGTCGACACTTCATCAAGCTGACACGCTGCTCCTAACTGCTCTTGAAAGCATTCCGCACGGCGTCTGCATCTATGACGCAAGCCTGCGCAGCATCGTCAGCAACAGGGCCTATGACGAGATCTACGGGCTCACGCCGGGACAAACCAAGCCTGGAATCCGGCTGCAGGAGATCCTGGATGCCCGCGTGGCGGCCGGCCATCGTCGGCGGACTCCCGAGAGGCACGTCGCCGGTTGCAGCGCGGAGGCGTGTTTCCTC
>JBKQQE010000446.1:0-11925 GCA_052326245.1 Xanthobacteraceae bacterium
GATGGCGAACGCGATCCTGACCATGAAGCGCGAGGGCGTCAGCATCCTGGTCTCCGAGCAGAACCTGCATTTCGCCCGGCTGATCTCCGATCGCGCCTATATTATCGAGCGCGGTCGGGTCTGTTTCAGCGGGTCGATCGCCGAGCTTGATGGGCGGCCTGACATTCGCGACAATTTTCTCGCCGTGTGAGGGACTAGTGCCCGCTTTCCGAAGTTCGTATGACGCTACGGCAGCCTCGCGAACGAACTTCGGAAAGCCGCGGGCACTAGCAAGTCTATGATTCTAGTACCCTTTCGTTTGAGAAGTTAGCGACCGGAATTCGCTGCTCGCGTATCGCGAACTTCTGAAACAGGGTACTAGACCCTGACACGCACGATATCACCATGCCGAGGGAGCTTTCATGACCAGGGCCGTTACACGGGCGGTTACACAGCGCCCCCGACGCAAGGCGACGCCGCCGGCTTACGTGCTCGAGGACCAGATCGGGTTCATCCTGCGCCAGGTCTCGCAGCGCCACTCCACCCTGTTCGCCGAACGGATCGGCAGCGGGCTTACGCCCACGCAATGGGCGGCGCTGGCCAAGCTGCAGGAGACCGGACCGTGCTCGCAGAACCAGCTCGGCCGCTACACCGCGATGGACGTTGCCACCATCAAGGGTGTGATCGACCGCCTGACGGCGCGCGGACTGACCGAGACCGGACCGGATCAGCAGGATGCGCGGCGGCTGCTCGTCAGCCTCACCAAGGTCGGCCAGGCGCTGGTCGAGAAGGAGGTCGCGAACGCCAATGCCATCACCGAGGCGACGCTGGCGCCGCTGGCGCCGAAAGAACGCGAGATCCTGCTGGCGCTGCTGGCGAAGCTGCGGTGAGGGCGTTTCGCGCCGTCACGGCGCGATACCATCGAGCCGCATTGGCTGTTCGAGGTGCCGCTACTTGCTCTGAATCCACTTCCGCTTCGGCGGCATAGCGGATCTGGCCGGACCTACGACTGATTCGACCCGGTCGCGAATGACCCACAACAGACCTCAGTGAACACCCCAAGCAGTGTCGTTCGCGTAGCGCCGTGACACGCGATTTAATATTTGAAAGTGTGGCCGTGCATATTAATTGGATCTTGTCAGTTATAATAAAGCCGCAACTTTTCAGTTGCGACCCGGTCGCAGCAGCTCGTGCTGCTCAATCAACGCCCGGACAAATTGATCCTTGCTCCCGATCTGGCAGACGAAGTATGTTTCACAGATTGCTTGGATCCCGAGGGCGGTTTAGGAGCAATTTGGTTTAGGAGTTGAGTTGCCATGAAAACGAAGTTCTTGCTCGCGACAGTAGCCTTGACACTTTGTGCGGCTATTTCGCCCGCATCAGCAGCGACGTTGATCGTCAACGGTGGTTTCGACGATGTCAGCGTGTCGGCTGCGACTGGCAGCCTGGTTTTCCCCTACGCGAACGGGAGCAACTACGTTTACCCGGGTGCACCAGGAGGTTTTGGGACGGTCGGAGGTTGGACCTATACGGACGGGACCCCGGGCGGTGGAGGCGGATTGGTCGGGTATCCTCCTTCGGGCGGCATCTATTTTGGCGGACCTGCGCCACTTTCCGGCAGCCAGTACGCTTTCCTCCAGGACAATGGCAGCATCTCGCAGACGTTCAGCTCTTTATTCCCGGGAACTACGACGATCTCCTGGTACGAGGCAGGTCGCACCAACAATGGCGGCGGTGAAAACTACGAAGTCCTTTTGAATGGCTCGGTGATCGGCACCTACTCAACCTATGCTTCCCAGCCCTGGACGCTGGAAACGATAACGGCAACCCTTCTGCCCGGTATCAATGCCAATACCTTGGAATTCCTCGGTACCTCTGTGTATAACTCGTCCAATGGCACGAACGACGTAACGGCCTTTCTGGAAAACGTTTCGGCGGTTCCTGCAATCATTAGCGCAGTCCCTGCTGTCCCTGAACCCTCCACATGGGCAATGATGATCCTCGGCTTCTGCGGCCTTGGCTTCATGGCCTATCGTCGGAAAGCAAGGCCCGCATTTATGGCCGCCTGATCTGCGATCATCAGGTTGGAATTGAGAGCCGCCTTCGGGCGGCTTTTTCTTTGGAGCGACACGCACGATCAATGTCGCCGGTTGGCACATCGCGTCATTTCGCCGTGCTGCGGAATTTGGTTGCTATCGGGGCATAGCGGACTTTGGCAAGCCGACCGCCCGGCAGCTTTATAGGTTCACGGCCTAGCAGTGTCCCTGTGGTTCTGTCATTCGCAACAGAGCCCGCCGCAAAGTGATGCGAACGTCAGAACCGGGACGCCAGCCGCTGGAACAGCCAGCGTCCTGCCGGTCCGAGCGCCACGTCCTTGCGATGGGCGATCACGGCCGCGAGTGATGGCATCCGGTCGGCTCCCTCCCAGCGATCGGGCGCGAGCGCCACCAGCCGTCCCGCCGCGAGATCCTCGGCAACGAGATGCCCGGGCATGCTGCCCCAGCCCGCGCCGGCTAGCAGCAGCACGCGTTTGGCGGCGATGTCGGTGAGATACCAGCGGTTGGTGGCGTGCACGCCGGAGTCGCGTTCGCCCTGAACCGCAGCCTTCGACGCCAGCACGAGCTGGACGTGATCGCGCAGCAGGTCGGAGGCGATCGGCGACGGCAGCTTCGCCAGCGGATGGTCGGGCGCCGCCACCGCGACCAGGTCGGCCTCGCCGTAGTGGTTGGTCTCGAACTCCGCCATCGGCACCACCTGCAGCAGCAGGCCGAGATCGGCCTCGCCCCGCGCCAGCAATTGCGAGGTCGCCCCCAGCGACTCTACGTCGATGCGGACCTGGACGGTCGGGAACACCGTTTGCATTTCGCGCAGCGCCGCGGCGAGAGGTGCCATCGGCGCCAGCATGTCGACCACCAGCGACAGCTCGGCCTCGAGCCCGCCGGCAATGCCATGGGCCTGCTGCTGGAAGTCGACGAGCGCCTCGAGGACGCGCCGCGCGCGTGGCAGCAAAGCCGCACCGGCGTCGGTCAGGACCGGACGATAGCCCGAGCGGTCGAACAGCTCGACCCCGCTCTGCTCCTCGAGCCGCTGGATGGCGTAGGTGATGGCGGACTGCGCGCGGTTGAGCTTGCGTGCCGCGGCCGCGAAGCCGCCTTGCTCGATCACGGCGACGAACACGGCAAACTGGTCCAGCGTGAAGGCGTCCATCTCCATCTAAATATCAGAATATATCATTCGAAACTATTCGTATTTTCAGATTGAAGGTGTCACGGCAGAGTTGTTGCGAACCACTAGCGGTCCGATTCCACCATTCGCATTCCGTCGCGGCAGCCGCTTTGCGAATGTTGGATCGAAGGACCGCTAGTTAATTTTAGGTAACCATTGGAGTCTTGGTGTCATGAGCAGCCCCCGCCAGCCGACCTTGTTCATCTCGCACGGCGGCGGGCCGTCGTTCTGGATGAGCTATCCGCCGCCGATCGGGCCGCACGGCTTCGACCAGCTTCGCACCTACCTGGCCGGTCTGATTGCCGGCCTGCCGGAGCGCCCGAAGGCGATCCTGGTGATCTCCGGTCACTGGGAGGAAGGCCGTGTCACGGTCAGCACGTCGCCGGCGCCACCGATGCTGTTCGACTACTACGGTTTCCCGCCGCACACTTACCAGCTGAACTACCCGGCGCCCGGCGAGCCCGGTCTTGCGGCACGCGTGCGCGACCTCCTGAACAAGGCTGGTATCGCGAGCGAGCAGAACCCGACGCGTGGCTTCGATCACGGCGTCTTCGTGCCGTTCCTGATCGTCGATCCGGAAGCCGGGATTCCGATCGTGATGATGTCGCTGGAGAACAACCTCGACCCAGCGCGGCACCTGGCAATTGGCGCCGCCGTGGCGCCGCTGAGGGACGAAGGGGTTCTGATCGTCGGCAGCGGCAACAGCTTCCACAACCTCCGGACCTTCTTCGGCGACGATGCAGGCGCGTCGCAGCACTTCGACAAATGGCTGACCGAGACGATCGAGCTGCCGGACCCGGCCACCCGCGCGGCGAGGCTGATTGCCTGGGACCGCGCGCCGGCGGCGCGGCTCTGCCACCCGCGCGAGGAGCATTTGATCCCGCTGATGGTGGCCGCTGGGGCTGCGCCCGACGAACCCGGCTCCCGCGTCTTTCACGACATGATCGGCGGCAAGGCGATCTCCGGCTACGCGTTCGGGTCGTGAGCGGGACGTTCTCGATCAATCAGCTCCACCCCTTCCGGCGACGATGGCGCGGCCGTCGGCGGAAGCCTTGTGATGTTTGCAGTCGCGCCAGCCATCACCCTCGAAGGAGAATTCGATGCAATTGACTTTCCTGCGCCCCTGGGCTCCTCAAATTCTGAGCCTGATCCGCATTTTGACCGCGGCGTCGTTCATGACCCACGGCCTGATGAAGCTGCTCGGCTGGCCCGCGCCGTTTCCGTATCCGATGAACGGCCTGCTCTACGTCGCGGCGATCATGGAAGTCGTCGGTGGCGTGTTGCTGATCGTGGGCCTGTTGTCGCGTCCGGTCGCCTTCCTGCTGTCCGGCCTGATGGCGGTCGCCTATTTCATGGCGCACGCATCGCATGGCTTCTTCCCGGCGCTCAACATGGGCGAGCCGGCGATGCTGTTCTGCTTCGTCTTCCTCTACATCGCCGCCGCCGGTCCGGGGCCGTGGAGCGTCGATGCCCTGCGCAAGGCTGGCTGACGCGAGGCTAAACCAGGATAGTTCGGGTCGATCCGTTATCCTGAAAGACCTTTTTTGTCGTCATGGCCGGGCTTGTCCCGGCCATCCACGTCGTTCTTACACGGTATGCCGTAAAGACGTGGATGCCCGCGACAAGCGCGGGCATGACGAGGTCTTACGTCGCCGCCCATTCGGCCGGGCGGCGACGTCTGCACGATCGTCACGCCTTCACGATCTCCGGCACCTTGGTTGCCGGCGGCGTGTTGCGGCTGCGCTGGGTCCGCACGATGCCGTCGATGATGGTCATGCCGATGCCCGGCAGATCGCCGAGCCGGACGCTTTCCAGGATGTCCTTGCCCGCGGAGTGCTGGGCCTTGTCCATGATGACGAAGTCGGCGGCGCGGCCGACCTCGATCAGGCCGCAGTCGAGCGCGCGCATCCGCGCGGTGTTGCCGGTGGCAAAGCAGAACGCGGTTTCGGCGGCGACGTCGCCGAGCGACGACAGCAGCGAGACCATGCGCAGGATGCCGAGCGGTTGCACGCCGGAGCCGGCCGGCCCGTCGGTGCCGAGGATCACGCGCTTGAGGTCGCCCATCTCGCGCGCCACCCGCAACGTGTAGAGCGCGGCACGTTCGTTGCCGTTGTGGACCAGTTCGAGCCCGCGCTTGCAGCCCTCGCAGATGCAGCGGATCTCGCCGTCGGGCAGCGCCGTGTGCCCGCCGTTGATATGGCCGACCACGTCGGTGTCGGCCTCGAGCACGACGTCGGCACCGATCAATCCGGAGCCGGGGATCGAGGGCCCGCCGGTATGGATGGTGCTCTGGATGCCGTACTTGCGCGCCCACGCCACCATCTGGCGCGAGGTGACGCCGTCCTTCACGCCGCCGAGCCCCACTTCGCCCAGCAGCTTGACGCCGGCGGCCGCCAGCTCCTTGAAATCCTGTTCAGTCATTCCCGGTTCGATGACGGGGGCACCGGCGTGGACCTTGACCCCGCCGGGGCGGAAGGCGTCGAAGGCGCGCTGCGCGAAGATCGCCATGGCCTTCACGCCGACGATGTCGCGCGGCCGGCCGGGCATGTGGACCTCGCCGGCGGAAATCATCGTGGTCACGCCGCCATTGAGAGAACTATCGATCCAGCCGATCTGGTTTTGCCGCGGCGTCCAGTCGCCCGCGACCGGATGCACATGGCTGTCGATCAGCCCCGGCGTCAGCGCCGTGCCGTTGGCGTCGATGACCGTGGTGGCGCCTTCGCAGTCGACGTTCTTGGCCCGTCCGACGGCGCTGATCCTGCCGTTCTCCGCGACGACGGTGTCGGCATCCAGGATCGGCTTCTCGATGTCGCCGCTGAGCAGGAGCCCGATGTTGCGGATCACCAGTTTGGTGGGGCCGGCCGGTCCGGCGGGTTGGTCGTGGGCCATGCTGCGGGTTCCTCTTTCTGTTGATTGTCGCGGGCGACTTTTCCTCGGGCGGGCTCAATTTGGGCAAGAATAACCCTAACGCCTTGAATTTGAGAATATTATTGCACTGCAGCGTATTCCCTTGAGAAGCCAGATCCCTTAGACAAAGGCACTTCTTGACCCCGCGTTTCCGGACGATCTATTCATTTGTATACGAATGAATGTATACGAATGAAATGTACCAGACAATCCGGCTCCCGACACCCCGGCCGATCCCGGATTCGGCCCACAATGGCAGATGACGTGACATGAGCAATTTCAACCAGGAAAGCGTTCTGAGCGTACACCACTGGACCGATACGCTGTTCAGCTTCAGGACCACCCGTGATCCCTCGTTCCGGTTTCGCAACGGCGAGTTCACGATGATCGGGCTGAAGGTCAACGAGAAGCCGCTGCTGCGGGCCTACAGCGTCGCCAGCGCGAACTACGAGGACCAGCTCGAATTCTTTTCGATCAAGGTGCAGGACGGCCCGCTGACCTCGCGGCTGCAGCACCTCAAGGAAGGCGATTCCATCATCGTCAGCCGCAAGGCGACGGGGACGCTCGTCATCGACAACCTGCTCGGCGGCCGCAATCTCTACTTGATCGGCACCGGCACCGGCCTTGCGCCGTTCCTGAGCGTGATCAAGGACCCCGAGACCTACGAACGCTTTGAAAAGGTGGTGCTGCTGCATGGCTGCCGCCGGGTCGCCGAACTCGCCTATGGCGAGATGATCACCGAAAAGCTGCCCAATGACGAGTTGCTCGGCGAGATGGTGCGTAACCAGCTGATCTATTATCCGACCGTCACCCGCGACCCGTTCCACAACCGTGGTCGGATCACCGATCTGATGACGTCGGGCAAGCTGTTCGAGGATATCGGCCTGTTGTCGCTCGATGCGGAAAAGGACCGGGTCATGATCTGCGGCAGCCCGGCGCTCTTGACCGATACCAAGGACCTGCTGCTGCAGCGCGGGTTCGTCGAGGGCAATCATGGCGAGCCCGGCCATTTCGTGGTCGAGAAGGCTTTCGCCGAGCGCTGAGACCGGTCATCGTCTGCCGGCATCTCCCGGGGGCGTCGCGGCGATCGCATCACGCGGTCGGGTGACGGTAACCTGGGGGCAGGCGCTCACCGGAGGCGGCGGCGATGTCCAGGACGGTTTCCCTTATCTTCCTCTCCTTGCCGCTTGTCATCGCCGCGGGCTTCGCCGCAGCCCAGGACGTCCCGGGGATCGAGGTCTGCACTGCCGAAAAGTCGATGGAGCGCCGGACCAGCTGCCTGCAAAGCAATATTGATTTTCTGAAGCGGTCGGCAGCGCAGGCCGCCCTCGACCAGCAGCGCAAGCTGGATGCTGCCAACCGCGCGATCGCGGCCCTGCAGGTCCAGGTGCAAAGCCTGCAAGAGGCCGTGGCCGCGTTGAAAAGCGCCGCTGATCACCCCCGGCCGCAGCCGGCGGCATCCGCCGTGGACGCGAAACCTGGCGCTGCGCCGGCGAAATAGCCGCTCCCGGCCGTGAGGCTGATTAGCCGATGCCGATGCCCGTGGCGCGGCTGCTGGCGGCAATGATGGCAAGATTCTGGCCGGGATATTCATCGCCCGTTCAAGCGATTCATGAAACTCTCTGATTCTGCGAACGTTCGGGACTTCAGACCAGGAGCGAAAGCGATGAAGCGGGCAGTGTTGGCGGCGGCAGCCGTAGCGGCGGTTCTGTTTACCTCGATTGCAGCCCCGGCCCCGGCGCATGCCGGTGGCGGCGCGGTGGTTGCGGGCGTCCTCGGCGGTCTCACCGCAGGCGCCATCATCGGTGGCGCGGTGGCCCCGTACGGGTATTACGGCTACGGCCCCTATGGCTATTACGGCGCCCCGGCCGGCTATTACGGTCCGCCTGCCGGCTACTACGGCGGCTGCTACTGGCAGCGCCAGCGCTTCTGGGACGGCTATGGCTGGGCGATCCGCCGGGTTCGCGTCTGCTCCTGAGTTCGACGCCAGTCGGCCACGAAACGGTCTGCTCACGATTTAATGTGGGGCGCCCTAATGGCGCCCCAAATGGTGCAAATGTGAGCAGAGTGATCGGGGCTGGGCTTGGAGGCTTCCTGCAGGGGCCGTTTTTTTAAGACCGTGGCAGGAAAAGTCGATTAAGATGGCCACCGGGACGAGCTGCGGTGACCGGCCGGAGCTTCTTGGACTGAGCAAAAGAACAATGTATTCAGGGGCCGCCAAACAGCTCTTGAGTCTGACCAATCCACCGCGCCCGGGCTTTGGCGCGATTCTGAGGAGACTGAGAATGAAGAAGTTGATTTCGGCGTTCCTGGCGGCGGTCATCGTCGCGGGTGCGCTCGCGGTTGCCATGCCGGCGGCGAAAGCCGACGGCGGCCGGATCGCGGCTGGCGTTGCTGGAGGCCTGATTGGGGGCGCCCTGCTCGGCGGCGCGATCGCCGGCGCCGCTGCGGCTCCGCCGCCTCCGCCGCCGCCCCCGGGCTACTATGCTCCCGCCCCGGTCTATGTCGAAGAGCCGGGCTGCCGCTGGGTGCGTGAACGGTTCTGGGACGGTTACGGCTGGCGCTTCCGCCGCGTCCAGGTCTGCAACTGATCTCGCCCGCCACGCAGGCTAGAGTTCAAGAAATCCGGTCGGCAACGACCGGATTTTTCTTATGCGGCGAGGCCTCCCAGGGGCCTGTCAGCGTCCGCCGTCGAGCGCGCGCAACACCGCCGCGCTCGGCCAGCAATCGACCTTGAGCCCCGCCGATTTCTGGTAGGCGCCGAGTGCCGCGCGGGTTTTCATCCCGGCCTTGCCGTCGATCTTGTCAGCATAGAAGCCCGCGCGCGTCAGCTGGCGCTGCATCGCCTCGACGTCGGCGGTGCGCAACTGGGTCGCGGCCGACCACGGCGTGGCGAAGGGCGGCGCCCCTGTCATGAGGTCGCTGAGGTGGCCGACGAACAGAACGTAGAGGTCCGAGAAATTGTATTCCTTGATGACGAAGTAGTTGGCGGTGGCGAGGAAGGCCGGGCCGTAGATGCCTTCCGGCTGCAGCAGCGACGCCGGCTGGGCCTGGGCTTCGCGCGTGAGTTGCTCGCCATGGACCGGGGCAAAGCCCAGGCGCAGCCATTCGCCGATCGGACGGGTGATCTCCGGCACCCCCTGCGTGCAATCGGCATTCTGCGGCGCGCGCACTTCATAGGCCCAGCGCAAGCCGGGTTGCCATCCCTTGTCCTTCAGCTGCTTGGCGGCGGAGGCCAGCGCGTCGGGGATTGACGTCCAGATGTCGCGCCGTCCGTCGCCATCGAAATCGACGGCGTGCTTGTAGAATTCCGACGGCAGGAACTGGGTCAGCCCCATCGCGCCGGCCCACGACGCCCGCATGTCCTTCAGCGCGACATGGCCTTCCTCGAGGATTTTCAGCGCAAGAATGAATTCGGTCCGGAACTGGTCCTTGCGCCGGCCCACATAGGCCTGGGTCGCGAGCACGCGCACCGCGTTGTAGGGCAGGGTGTAGCGGCCAAAATCGGTCTCGCGTCCCCAGATCGCGAGGATGACGGACGGCGGCACCCCGAATTGCTGTTCGATTGCCGCAAGCGTCGCCTGATGCGCGTGCCACAGGCGCTGTCCTTCGGCGGCGAGGCGCGTCAGCGTCGCTTCCTTCAGATAGGAGGCCGGCACCTGGACGAATTCCGGCTGCGGCGGCGCCGCCCGCGCCGGGCGTCCGGGCAGTTCGAGGTCCGGAAGGCTGTAATCGGGCTCCAGCCCGCGCGTGGCGGTCTCGAACGTCGCCCGCGACACTCCGGCCTCGCGCGCTTCCGGCCACAGCGATTCGATGAACCGGCTGAAGCCGGCATCGGGCGCAGCGAGTGACGCGGCGGACATGATCGCCAGCGCCAGCAATGCGCCGCCGATATGCCGCGCGACGCCGAGCAGCAGCCCTGACATCGCCTCAGGCATGATCGGCGGTGTCGCGCGCGATCGCCATGGTGCCGTTGGTGATCCTGTCGACATAGGCGATGCCGAGCGCGGAGATGATAAAGGTGATGTGGATGATGGTCTGCCACATCACGCCCTCGCTTGTGTAGTCGGTGGCCTTCCCGCCGGGCCCGAGATTGCCGGCCTCGATGAAAGTGCGCAGCAGGCCGATCGACGAGATGCCGACGATCGCCATCGCCAGCTTGATCTTGAGCACGTTGGCATTGACATGGCTCAGCCACTCCGGCTCGTCGGGATGGCCTTCGAGGTTGAGCCGGGACACGAAGATCTCGTAGCCGCCGATAATCACCATGACCAGCAGGTTGGAAATCATCACCACGTCGATCAGGCCGAGCACCGCCAGCATGATCTGCTGCTCGTTGAACTCGGTGGCATGGACCAGCAGATGCCACAGCTCCTTGAGGAAGAGCATGACGTAGATCGCCTGCGCCACGATCAGCCCGAAATAGACCGGCAGCTGCAGCCAGCGGGAACCGAAGATCAGCCAAGGCAGGGGGCGCAGACGCCCGCGGGGTGGAACCGGGGTTTCATGCGTCGACGACATCAGTGCTCCATCCAAGAATCAGGTCAACCTCGAGTCCGGCGTGGCAACCATAACAGGTTATCGCAAGTCTTGCCGACCCGCGCCGCGGATGTTGGACAGGCCGCATACGCGAGCACCCTGGCCATGGTGCCCGCGCAGTGAGTGCCATCAACCGCGCGGAAGATGGACCCCTCCATCGACATCGATAACGGTGCCGGTGAGGAACGGATTGAGGAGCGCAAAGACAATTGCATCGGCCAGATCGTCCGGCTGGCCAACGCGACCTGCAGGAAGCTTGGCCGCCGCCCCCGCGAACATGGCCTGGCGTTGTTTTGAATCCATCCAGCCATACGCTTCGGTTTCCGTCATTCCTGGCGATACAACGTTGACCCGCCGCGGCGCCAGCTCGACCGCCAGAACCTGCGCCGCCGCCGCTATCGCCGCATTCACTGCCGCCAATGCGGACGTGCCGGGCAAGGCCGCACGCCCAGCGGCGCCAGTGACCATGACGATAGCCCCGTCCGCGGGCAGCTTCGGCGCAAGCGCCTTGGTAACGCGCCAATACCCCCAGAACTTGTTTTCGAAAGCAGCACGTACCGCCGCTTCCTTTAGTTCAGCGAAAGCGCCCCAGGCGACCGCGCTCGAGGCGGAAAGTACCAGGTAATCAATCGGGCCGATCCGTTCCGCTAGCGATGCGACGCTTGCCGCGTCTGCAAAGTCCAGCACCTCGGCCCGAGCCCCTGCCGGTAGTCTTGCGAGTGCAGTGCTGAGCCGCTCGCTGGAGCGGCCTGCAATGATCGGTATTGCCCCGGCTGCCGCAGCCCGCCCCGCGGTTGCGAGGCCGATTCCGGATCCCCCTCCGACGATCAAGACGGTCTTGTTCAATAGGCTTTTCATCGCTTACCCCCGGCTCACTGCAGCGAAGGCCCAGTCGCGGCCCTTGCCCTGGATCAGGGCCTGATTGATCCAGACCATGGCGTAGGGTTCGAGCAGCCGCGCTTTCGATAGGTCGCCTGCGTCGAGCGGTTCGAACCCCAGGTCGACCAGAAGCGCTGAAACGACTGTCTTGGCATTGCTGTCGTTCCCGGCGAGGAACATGGCCGGCCGGTGCGGCAGATCGGCGTTGTTGGCCATGATCTCCGCGCCGACCTGATTGAGCGTCTTCACGACTCTCGCGTTGGGAATCCAGCTTGCCAGCGCCTCGGCGCCGGACGTCTCGAACCCGCGGTCCAATCCGAGTCCGCCATGTCGCATCGCCAGCGGGTTCATGCAGTCGATCACGATCTTGCCCGCAAGATTGCCCAGCGCCTTGAC
>JBKQQE010000447.1:0-4167 GCA_052326245.1 Xanthobacteraceae bacterium
TGCGATCGCGTCATCGTTCGTCCTGATCCCGCAGCCCGCCATGGACGCGGCCGCGGCGTCCGGCGTGCCCTACCTGCACGGCAACACGGCGATCTCCTCGCTGGAACTCGTGAAGGCGAACCCCGCCAAATACAAGAACGTGTTCGAGATCGACCCCGCGGAGACCTGGTACGGCTACGGCTTCGTGCGCTATCTCGACAAGCTAGCGGCATCGGGCGGCTGGAAGCCGAAGAACAACAAGATTCACATCGTCCAGGAGCAGATCTCCTACACCCAGGTGATCTCCAAGTCGGTGCAGAAGGCGATCGCCGAATCCGGCGGCAAATGGGTGCTCGGCCCGGTCACCGATATCCAGTTTCCGGTTCAGGACTGGTCGCCGGTGCTGCGCGCGCTGCACGAATCCGACGCCGGCGTGATGTTCATCGATCACTGGGTGGCCGCCGAACTCGCCGCCTTCTCGCAGCAGTTCGCGGCCGATCCGGTCAAGGGATCGCTGGTCTACCTGCAATACGGCCCGAGTCAGCCGGAATTTCTCAAGCTTGCCGGCGGCAGCGCCGAGGGCATGGTCTGGGGCACCGTCATCGGCACCCATGCCGACGCCAAGGCCCAGGAATTCCGCGCCAAGTACATGAAGCGCTTCGGCGACAACATGGGCATCGTCTACACCGGCAGCGGCTACGACACCGTGAAACTGCTCGCCAGCGTCTGGGCCGGCGTCGATCCAGCGAACTTCGACGCCGTGGGCGCGGCCATTCGCAAGGCCAAATACGAAGGCGTCTGCGGCACCTATACGTTCGACCGGCCCGAACAGGCGCCGCTCGTTCATCCCTGGCAGACCGAGGACGTCAAGGCCGGCATCAGTCACCTGCTGCTGCAGGTCCAGGACGGCAAACACAAGATCATCGCCCCTGCCGAACTTGCCGAGGTGAAGATCAAGCCGGCGCCGTGGTTCTAGCAACGCCATGATCCCCGCGGACGCGTGCTTCGGCTGCGAGGGCATTTCGCTCTCGCTCGGGGGGCGGGTCATCCTCAAGGATGTCTCGCTCTTCGTCCGCCGCGGGGAATTGCTCGGCCTGATCGGGCCCAACGGCGCGGGCAAGACCTCGCTGTTCGAGGTGCTGTCCGGCCGCTACCACCAGCAGCAGGGGTCGGTGTTTCTCGGCGCGCGGCCGCTGGACCGGCTCGACATCTTTCGTCGCGCCCGGCTCGGCATCGCGCGCACCTATCAGAGCCCGGTGGTGCCGAATGCGCTCACCATCGGTGAAACGCTGCGGGCGGCGCGGAAGGCCTATTCGCCCTACATGTCGGCGCACGACGCCGAATGGGCGGCGCGGCTGGTGCGCCTGGAGGCCGCGTGGGACCGGCCGTCGGGCTCGCTCGATACTTTCGACCGCCGCAAGCTGCTGCTGGCCTGCCTGATGATGCGCCGGCCACAGGTGCTGCTGATGGACGAGCCCGCATCCGGGCTGATCAATACCGAGATCGCCGAGCTCGACCTGCTGCTGCGCAAGCTCGCCGACGAGTATCACGTCGCCATCATTCTGATCGAGCATCGACTGGAGCTGCTCGGCGCGATCGCCGACAGGGTCTGCGTGCTCGATCTGGGGTCGATGATCGCGGAAGGCGGTCCGGAGGAGGTGTTCCGCGACCCCAAGGTCCAGTCCGCATATTTTGGCGCCGCCGCATGAGCGCGAATCTCCTCGCCATCCGCGGCTTGTCCGCCGGTTACGGTCCGCTGCGGGTGCTGCACGACATCGATTTCTCCGTCGCGGCCGGCGAGCGGCTGGCCATCGTGGGATTGAACGGCCACGGCAAGACCACCTTGTTCCGCGCCATCATGCAGCTGGTCGGCTGGCAGCGCGGCTCGGTGCTGTTCGAGGGCGCGGAGATCGGCGGCATTCGCTCGCTCGGCGAGGGCAAGTACACGCCGGGGATCGTCCGGCGCGGCATCGCGATGACGCCGCAGGGCGACGCAATCTTCCCGGGCATGACGGTGCGCGAGCATCTCGACTGCGGCGCTCATGCGCGCAACGCCTGGCGCGAACGTGCCCGGCGCCGCGAGCGCGTGTATCAGCTATTCCCGCAGCTTGACACGCTTCAGGATGCCCTGGTCGGCAAACTGTCGGGCGGCGAGCGGCGCATGGTCTCGATCGGCCGGGCCCTGATGTCCGACGCCAAGCTCTACCTGATCGACGAGCCGACGCTCGGCCTGGCGCCGAAGGTCTCGCACCGCGTGATCGAGGCGCTCGTCAACATCCCGCTCGAGGGCAAGGCGATGGTGATCGCCGAGCAGAACGTCCCGGTGCTGACCGGCGTCGTTGACCGGATGATCGGCATGCATGCCGGCCGCCTGCGCGGCGAAGTCGGCCACGTGGGGCTCGAGTGATGGACGCGAGCCTGCTCGTCTATGCGCTCTACCTCGCCGCCATCTACAGCCTGATGGCGATCGGCATTTCGCTGCTGTGGTCCAGCGTCGGAATGGTCAACATGGCGCACGGGGCCACCTTCGCGATCGCCGGCTACGCGGCCTATTACGCGGCGGACTGGATCATGCCGCTGATCACGACGGGGCCGCCAGGCAGCCAGGGCATGGTGCTGCTGGCGATCTTCATCGGGCTGGTCGGCGTGATCGCGGGTGCGATTTTCGGCACCGTGATCTACCTGGTCGCGTTCCTGCCCATCCATGACAAGCCGAACTTCGCGGTCCGCAGCCTCATCATCACGCTGGCGCTCAACCTCGCCACGGTGCAGGCGCTGCTGTGGACGTTCGGTCCGCAACAGAAGGCGCTGCCGCGCGTGATCGGCAGCGCCAGGCTCGACCTGCTCGGCCTGCCGGTGCGGGCCGTTCAGGGGGTCACGATCGTGTCGACGGTCATACTCCTCGCGCTGGTCCTGGTCTGGCTGCGGGTCAGCCGCATGGGCCTCGAAATCCGCGCGGTGATGCAGAATTCCGAAGGCGCCGCACTGTGCGGAATTTCCACGCGCTGGACCGCGCTTCCGATCATGATGCTGACCGGCGCGCTGGCCGGTCTCGCCGCGGTGCTGCTGTCGCAGAGCATTTTCGTCAACCCGGCCGCGGGCGCCACGCCGCTGATCAAGGGGCTCACGATCGCGTTGCTCGGGGGGCTAGGGTCGGTGCCCGGCGCCGTGCTCGGCGCGATCCTGATCGGGTTTCTCGAAGCGGCGACCGGCGCGCTGCCGTTTCTCGGCCAGCGCTACGTTCTCGTGGTGCAGTTCGCGTTCATTGTCATGGTGCTTCTGATCCGCCCGCGTGGTCTTGGCGGTCTGCTCGACGAAACGCGGGAATAGGCCATGGACAGCAAGACGACCCGCTTGTTCAAGATCGGCCAGAGGCCGCAGGAACTCACCCTGAAGCCGCGCGGCGAGGCGATGTGGCGCCGGTTGCGCCCGCCGTTCACGCGGCGGCACTGGCTCGCGTGGCGAGGCTCCTACAATCCGAAGTCGCTGCGGCGCGAACGCCGGCTCGCCGACAAGCGCCCGCTGTGGTGGACGCTGGGGCTGGGCGGCCTGCTGGCGGCGACGCCATTCCTGTCGGACCAGATGATCAACATCGCGGCGATCTTCTGCATCTTCGCCGCGATCAACGTGATCTGGACGCTCATTGTCGGCGCCGCGGGCATCTTCTCGCTGGCGACCATGGCCGTGGTCGGGCTGTGCGGCTATGCCGCCGCGGCGGCCAACGTCTATCTCGGCGTTCCCTGGCCGCTGATGATGCCGGTCGGCGCCCTGGTCGGCCTCGTGTTCGGGCTGTTTCTCGCGCTGCCGTCGACCCGGCTCGACGGGCTCTACTATGCGCTCCTTACGCTGGGCATCGCGGAAATCTGCCGGGTTTCGATCGCGCAGATCAAGGCGCTGGCGCCCACCAACAGCAGCATCAACAACGTCGACTCGTTCATTCCGGCGGACTGGCACCTGCAGCGCCCGGGGCTTCTGGTCGGGTTCGGCGCGGCGTTCCTGCTGCTGCTGGCGGCCCTTCTGGTGTTTCGCCTGATCAACAGCGAGCGACTCGGGCTGCTGCTGCAAAGCGCGCGCGAGGACGAAGCCTTCTCCGAGGCGATCGGGATCGATTACCGTCGTGCCCGGTGGTGGGTGTTCGTGCTGGCGTCGAGCGCGCTCGGCGCCATCGGTGCCTTCTACGCCATGTTC
>JBKQQE010000448.1:0-4953 GCA_052326245.1 Xanthobacteraceae bacterium
CGTCCGCCTCGAGGCGCTGGTCGCCGATGCGCTCGCCAAGGGCGCGCGCGCGCTTCAGGTGGCGCCAGCGCATCTGCCGGAATGGAAGTCGCCGCGCAAGTTTCCGCCGACCGTGATTCTCGGCGCCACCCCCGAGATGACGGTGATGCAGGAGGAGATCTTCGGGCCCGTGCTGCCGGTGCTGGGCTTTGGCGAAGCGATCGAGCCGATCGCCCATATCAACGCCCACGACCGGCCGCTGGCGCTGTACTGGTTCGGCGAGGACACCGCCGCGCGCGACCTGGTGCTGGCGCGCACGGTGTCTGGCGGCGTCACCGTCAACGACTGCCTGTTTCACTTCACGCAAGGCAACCAGCCGATGGGCGGCGTCGGCGCCTCGGGCTGCGGCGCCTATCACGGCGAATGGGGGTTCAACACCATGAGCAAGCTGAAGCCGGTGTTCTATCGGTCGCCGCTGAATCGTTTCGCCGACCTGTATCCGCCCTATGGGGCGAAGATGGCGCGAATGCAGAAGCTGATGCGGCTGCTGACGGGAGGGTAGGGGGGCGGACGCCAAGGGTCTCGTAGCCGATCCGGGGCCATCGGGTAAGGTCGTCATGCCCGGCCTTGTGCCGGGCATCCACGACTTAGCAGCATTGCGGCAAGAAAGACGTGGATGGCCGGGAGACCTTTGTCCTGGCGATCCGTCAGAGCCGGATCGCGCTGCCCGGCCATGACAATCAAAAACACGGAAAATCGAACGAGGGGGAGAACACCATGACCGACACATTCGATTACATCGTCGCCGGCGGCGGTTCGGGCGGCTGCGCGGTGGCGAGCCGGCTGTCGGAGGATCAGTCGGTGTCGGTGGCGCTGCTGGAGGCCGGCGGCCGCGGCGACAGCTGGGTCACCACCGCGCCGGGCGCGCTGATCTTCCAGGTGGCGCACAAGGTCAACAACTGGGCCTTCAACACCGTGCCGCAGCGGGCGCTCAACGGCCGCATCGGCTACCAGCCGCGCGGCCGCGCGCTCGGCGGCTCGTCGGCGATCAACGCCATGGTCTATATCCGCGGCCACCGCGCCGACTACGACGGCTGGGCGGCGCTCGGCAACACCGGCTGGTCCTATGCCGACGTGCTGCCGTATTTCAAGCGCTCGGAGGATAACGCCGATTTCAACGGCGCCTATCACGGCCAGGGCGGGCCGCTCAAGGTCGGGCGGCTGCGCTCCGACAATCCGATCCACGAGGTCTACCTGCAGGCGGCGCGCGAGGCCCAGTTCCGGATCCGCGACGATTTCAACGCCGAGGAGCAGGAAGGGCTCGGCGTCTACCAGGTCACCCAGCACAACGGCGAACGCTGGAGCGCCGCGCGCGGCTATATCCATCCGTTCATGGGGAGCCGCAGCAACCTTCACGTGGAGACCGGGGCCTATGTCACCCGCATCCTGTTCGAGGGCCGGCGCGCCGTCGGCGTCGAGATGAAGCAGGGCGATACCGTGCGGCAGCTGCGGGCGCGCCGCGAGGTCATCCTCGGGCTTGGCACGTTCCAGACCCCGCAACTGCTGATGCTGTCGGGGATCGGCGATGCCGGGCAGCTGGCGGGGCAGGGCATCGCCTCGGTGCATCATCTGCCCGGCGTCGGCCGGAACCTGCAGGACCATCCGGATTTCATCTTCGGCTATGCCTCCGACTATCCGTACCTGACCGGGCTGACGATGAGCGGGATCGGGCGCATCATCAAGGGCATCCGCCAGTATCGCCGCGAGCGCCGCGGCCCGATGACCTCCAACGCCGCCGAATGCGGCGGTTTCCTCAAGACCCGGCCGGACCTCGAGCTGCCGGACATCCAGCTGCATTTCGTCACCGCCATGGTGGAGGACCACGGCCGCAAGGTGCGGCCCGGCGCCGGCTATTCCTGCCACGTCTGCCTGCTGCGGCCGAAAAGCCGCGGCAGCGTCTGGCTTGCCAGCGCCGATCCGTTCGCCCCGCCCGCGATCGATCCGAACTTCCTCGGCGAGGAAGCGGACATGGAGGCGATGGTGGCGGCCTTCAAGACCACGCGGCGGCTGATGGAGGCGCCGGCCCTGAAGGCGCTGCAGAAGGCCGATCTCGTCACCGCCAACGTGAAGAGCGACGACGACATCCGCGCCGTGCTGCGCGCGCGGGTCGACACCGTCTACCACCCGGTCGGCACCTGCAAGATGGGCGTCGACGATCCGATGGCCGTGGTCGATCCGCAGCTCAAGGTCCACGGCGTTGACGGCCTGCGGATCGCCGACGCCTCGGTGATGCCGACCCTGATCGGCGGCAACACCAACGCGCCCGCCATCATGATCGGCGAGAAGGCCGCCGACATGATTAGAGGAAGGCGGTTGGCCTCCTGACGGGAAACGGGTTCCGATCATTGCAGTCATGGAAGTGTCATCTTCCGTCGCGCCTGCGAACGCGTCGTACCGGCGCGGCGCAGGAGCGCGCAATTCCGATCGCGATTTAAGTTGCAATCGCCGCGCCGGTCTGGCTTCTGCTCCGGCCTTGTGGCGTTCCGGCGCGCGCCGGGAGCATGGCTGGATTGAATCCGCTGCGAACCAATACTGCGGGTGGTGTTTCGATTCCGGGATTCGCGATGGCATCTGCCCAAACGCGATGCGAATGTTAGAATCAGACTTTTAGCGACGAGGATGCGGCATGGCGCGGACGCCGGTGATGGCGGCGGGAGGGATCGTGATGCGGAGCGAAGCGCCGCTGATCGCGATCGTGCGCCTGCGCAAGCGCGATCACTGGGTGCTGCCCAAGGGCAAGCTCGACGCCGGCGAGACCGCGCGGGCCGCCGCCGAGCGCGAGGTGATGGAGGAAACCGGCCACGACGTCACCGTGCACGAGTTTGTCGGCACGGTGGCCTACGAGGCCGGCGGCCGACCCAAGATCGTCCACTTCTGGCGCATGGAGGCGTCCGGTGACCCGGCGCACCCCCTGATGCGCGACGTCAAGGCGGTGACGTGGCTGCCGCTGGACAAGGCGATCGCGCAGCTGACCCGCAGCCACGAGCAGGCGTTTCTCGCCGAGATCGGTCCGAAGGTGCTGGCGGCGGCCGGGCTTGGCGCCGCGGCGCAGTCGGCGCCGGATCTTGCCCCGCTCGCCGAGGGCGAACTGCCGTCGGCGCTGCCGGGACCCGACGGCGCGGGCACCGTCGCGGTCGCGGCGCGGCGCAGCACCGAGGCCGCCGCCGCGGCCGTGCCGGCTCAGCCGGGGTTGCGCGACGTGGCGAACGCGCCGGCGCTGGCGCCGGCGTGGCGTCCGGGCTGGCTGTCGTGGGTGAGGCGCCTGTTGTCGGGCGGGAACTGAGCCCGCCGGCACAGGCCGCCCGGCGCGCGGTGGTGCGATTCCCGCCCGGTGCTAGAGTCATAAAAAATCCAGCGGAGGAACCAGGGATGTTTCGAACCGAGCACGATCTCTTGGGCAACCGCGAGGTGCCTTCGAGCGCCTATTTCGGCGTCCACACGCTGCGGGCCGTCGAAAACTTCCCCATCACCGGGGTGCCGATCTCGATCTATCCCGACCTGATCGCCGCGCTGGCCACCATCAAGATGGCGGCGGCCATGACCAACAGGCAGCTCGGCCTGCTCGACGAGACGCGCGCCAGCCTGATCGTCGCCGCAGCGGAAGAGGTGAGGGCCGGCGCCCTGCACAGCCAGTTCGTGGTGGACGTGGTCCAGGGCGGCGCCGGGACCTCCACCAACATGAACGCCAACGAGGTGATCGCCAACCGCGCGCTCGAACTGTCGGGCCGCGCCAAGGGCGACTACGACTACCTGCATCCCAACCAGCACGTGAACAAGAGCCAGAGCACCAACGACGTCTATCCGACGGCGCTGAAGCTCGCCGCCTATGCCGGCATCATGCGCCTGATCGACGCGATGGCGACGCTGCGCCGCGCCTTCGAGGCCAAGGCCGACGAGTTCAAGGACATCATCAAGATGGGGCGGACCCAGCTGCAGGACGCCGTGCCGATGACGCTGGGCCAGGAATTCTCGACCTATGCGGTGATGCTGGGCGAGGACGAGAACCGCCTGAAGGAGGCCTCGCTGCTGATCTGCGAGATCAACCTGGGCGCCACCGCGATCGGCACCGGCATCAATGCGCATCCCGACTACGCCGGCATCGTCTGCACGCACGTGCGTGCGCTGACCGGCATTCCCGTCGTCACCGCGCCGAACCTGATCGAGGCGACCCAGGACTGCGGCGCCTTCGTGCAGCTCTCCGGCGTGCTGAAGCGGGTGGCGGTGAAGCTGTCGAAGACCTGCAACGACCTGCGGCTGTTGTCGTCCGGGCCGCGCGCGGGCCTCAACGAAATCGACCTGCCGGCGATGCAGGCCGGCTCCAGCATCATGCCGGGCAAGGTCAATCCGGTGATCCCGGAGGTGGTCAACCAGATCGCCTTCGTGGTAATCGGCAACGACGTGACGGTTTCCTTCGCCGCCGAGGCCGGTCAGCTGCAGCTCAACGCGTTCGAACCGATCATCGCCCACAGCCTGTTCAAGAGCGTCAACCACCTGCGCAGCGGGTGCCTCACGCTCGCCGAGCGCTGCGTCAAGGGCATCACCGCCAACCGCGAGCGGCTGGAGCAGTACGTCAAGAATTCGATCGGCGTGGTCACCGCGCTCAATCCCTATATCGGCTACGCCAACGCCACCGCGATCGCCCAGGAGGCGCTGACGACCAACTCAAGCGTGGTCGATCTGGTGCTGGCGAAGAAGCTGCTGACCAAGGAGCAACTCGATCAGATCCTGCAGCCGGAGGTACTGACCCGGCCGCGGCCCTTTCCCGGCGGGCGGTAGGGCGACGAACAGCCGCTTCACCCCATCGCGCCGAACAGCGCGCCGGCGGCGGTGGTCAGCGCCATGGCGAGCGTGCCCCATGCCAGCACCCGCGCCGCGCCGACGCTGACCCTGGCGCCGCCGGCCCGCGCCGCCAGC
>JBKQQE010000449.1:0-5891 GCA_052326245.1 Xanthobacteraceae bacterium
TTCGATGATACACCGCAAGAAGCCGCCTTCCGCAGCGAGGCCCGCGCCTGGATCGACGCCAACGCGCCCAGGGAACTGGAGGCGCAACTGTCGCGGCCCTCGGTCGGGCGGGTGAAGCTCGACGGCGTCGACATCATCGCAGCGTCCAAGGCCTGGCAGAAGAAGAAGGCCGGGGGCGGCTGGGCCTGCCTGCACTGGCCGAAGGATTACGGCGGCCGCGGCGCCTCGCCGATCGAGCGCGTGATCTGGCAGCAGGAGGAGGGCATCTACGACAAGCTGGCGGGCGTGTTCCTGATCGGGCAGGGCATGTGCGGCCCGACCGTGATGACCTATGCCAGCGAGGATCAGAAGCGGCGCTACCTGCCGCCGCTGGCGTCCGGCGAGGAAATCTGGTGCCAGCTGTTCTCCGAGCCGTCGGCGGGATCGGACGTCGCCGGCCTGCGCACCCGCGCCGAGAAGAAGGGCGACGACTGGGTGATCAACGGCCAGAAGATCTGGACCAGCGGCGCGCACTATTCCGACTACGGCATCGTCATCACCCGTACCGATCCGACCGTGCCCAAGCACAAGGGCCTCACCATGTTCTTCCTGAGCATGAAGACCCCCGGCGTCGAGGTGCGGCCGATCAAGCAGGCCAATGGCGGGCAGGAGTTCAACGAGGTCTATTTCACCGACGTCCGCATCCCCGACGCGCAGCGGCTCGGCGCCGTCAACGACGGCTGGAACGTGTCGCTGACCACGCTGATGAACGAGCGGCTGTCGATCGGCGCCCGGGTCTGGACCGGGTTCTCCGAGATCTTCGCCTTCTGCAGCGACTTCATGACCGAGAACGGTCCCGCGCTCGACGACCGCGCGGTGCGCTCGAAGCTCGCCAACTGGGCGGTGCGCCACAGCGGCCTGAAATACACCAGCTACCGCTCGATCTCCGCGCTGTCGCGCGGCGAGCGGCCGGGCCCGGAGAACTCGATCGGCAAGCTGGTGTCGGGATCGATGATGCAGGACATCGCCACCTTCGCCACCGACCTGCAGGGCGCCGCCGGCATGCTGACCGATCCCGAACTGGCGCAGGCGGCGGCCCAGTTCCAGTCGATGCTGCTGCAATCGCCGTCCGGCCGCATCGCCGGCGGCACCGACGAGATCCTCCGCAACATCATCGCCGAACGCGTGCTCGGCCTGCCCGGCGACATTCGTGTCGACAAGGACATGCCATTCAACCAGGTGCCCACCAAGGGGCGCTGAGATCCACAAGATTACGGAGAGTAGTTCATGACGTCAGCGTCCGACGCCCCCATCGATGTGCTCGAAAGCCTGCTCGAGGCCCGCTATTCCTGCCGCGCGTTTCGGCAAGATCCGGTGCCGCGGCCGACGATCGAGCGCATCCTGAAGGCCGCGCAGCGCACCGCGTCCTGGTGCAACAGCCAGCCCTGGCAGGTCCTGATTGCCAGCGGCGAAGCGGCGAAGCGCTTCAGCGAGACGATCCATCAGGCGGCGAGCGGCGCGACCCCCGCCGAGCACGGCGCGCCGGACTTTCCGTTCCCGCGGGAATACCGCGGGGTGTATCAGGAGCGGCGGCGGGAGAGCGGCTTCCAGCTCTACTCGGCGCTCGGCATCGAGCGCGGCGACAAGGCCGGCTACCGCAGGCAGACGCTGGAGAACTTCAGGCTGTTCGGTGCGCCGCACGTCGCCATCGTCACCACCGACGAAGCCCTCGGTGTCTACGGCGCGATCGACTGCGGCGGCTATGTGGCGAACTTCGTGCTGGCCGCCCAGGCGCTCGGCGTCGCCACGATTCCGCAGGCCGCGCTGGCCGGATATCCCGACCTGATCCGTCGCCATTTCGGCATCGGCGCGGAGCGGCGGATGGTCTGCGGAATCTCGTTCGGCTTCGCCGACCGCGAGCATCCCGCCAACAGCTACCGGACGAATCGCGCCACGATTCCGGACGCCGTTACCTTTATCGAAAGCTAACATCCGGTATAGCCCGGAGCCTCCGGCGGCGCTCTCGGAACGCGTGGTTAACCGCTCGTTAGGATTTGGCGTTGCATCCTCGGGAAACGGGGGAATTCGCAATGTGGTCCGGACGTGTCGCATTCGAGAATGACGCCTGTCCTGTCGGCGACGATCTGCTGGGGCAGCTCTACCGTGCAAACGAAAACGGCCTTGCCGCGCTGGTGGAGTCGGTCGGCTCCGAAGTCCGCGCGATGCTCGCGCTGTACTGCTATCGCCGCAGCCACCTGCACGCGATGGGGGTCGCGATCGCCGCGAGCTGCGAGGAGCGCGATCTGGTGCAACTCGGCGGTCGCGTCGGCACCACGCTGTTCGCGATGTCGCGCGAGACCGGCACGACGCAGCGCACGATCTCCGCTTCGGCGCAGCGCCGCACCATCACGCTGTCGACCGTGCCGCTGAGCGCGGTGCCGGCGATGGAAGACATCGACGACGACGATGGCGCGCTGGCCGCGACGGCCTGACGGCCTTCATCCGCGTTCCGGCATTTCGGCGAGACCGAAGCGGCGACGGGCCATGCCGCATTCCGCGTCGCCGCGCTGGCAGGTTCGGCATACTTCCGGGCGCACCGCATAGATCCGACACGACGCCATCACGCCGATGCGACCGTCCAGCGCGCTGCAGCGGTCGCCGTCGCAGCGCATGCCCGACTGCCGGGCGTTGACCAGTTCCGCCGGAATGGCGTCGAGCGCCGCGTCGTCCTCGACGGTGAAGCGCGGCCAGTTCGCCGAGTAGGAACAGCACGCGCCGCAGGCCTGGCAGGGATTGGCATCGGCGCTCATGATCGGCGTTCCTCGGGCCCGCGGCGGGGCAGCGTCTTCATCCATTTCGCGCGCAGGGTCGCGCGGCGTTCCGGGTATTTCTCGTCGACGAATGCCGCGGCCGCAACGCGGTCGATGCGGAAATTGCGAAAATCCTGGCGCAATTCGCACCACGCCACCAGATGCCTCACGGTGTCGAGATAACCGATCGCGATCGGCCACACGGTTCGATCGGTCTCCCGGCCGTTTTCGTCGCGATAGCCGAGCTTCAGCTTCTTGCCGGCATGAATGTGCGCGCGCAGGGCCGCGATGTCGAGAACGTCGGTGTCGGCGTCCAGTTTCGGCGGCGCGCCGCTCGCCGGTTCGAGCGCCAGGGGCCGCAGCCGCTCTGGGACGGTGTCGGCGATCTTGGCAATCAGGTCGAGCGCCGCCCTGGCCAGCACCGGGTCGGCGCGCCCGGCCACCCATTGGGCGCCGAGCACCGCGGCCTCGATCTCGTCGGGCGTCAGCATCAGCGGCGGCAGGTCGAAGCCCTTTTCCAGCACATAGCCGGTTCCGGCCTCGCCGCGGATCGGGACCCGCTGCGCCATCAGCGTCGCGATGTCGCGGTAGATCGTGCGCTTCGACGTCTCCAGTTCCGCCGCGATGGCGTCGGCGGTGACGGGCCGGCGCGTGCGCCGGAGCACCTGGATGATCTGAAACAGTCGGTCGGCTCGGCGCATGGCGGTCTCCCTGCTGACACCATGCTGTCAGCAGGCCCCGGCTACAAGCCGAACAACGCCGCATCGTGCTGCACGCGCGTTGAACCCTAACCTACGGAAGGAAGACACTATGGATTTCGTCTCGACACGGGTCATCACCGACGACATCAAGCGCCTGGTTCGATTTTACGAAGAGGTCAGTGGTCTGCCGGCGACGTGGTACAGCGACGACTTTGCCGAACTGGCGACGCCGTCCTGCACCCTGGCAATAGCCAGCAAGCGCACCATGGATATGTTCGGGGCGGGCGCGGCTCGCCCCGCCGACAACCATACCGCGATCATCGAGTTCCGCGTTGGTGATGTCGACAAGGAATATGAAAAGCTGGAGACAATGATCGGCGACTTTGTGCAGCGACCGACCACCCAACCCTGGGGCAACCGCTCATTGCTGTTTCGCGACCCCGATGGAAACTTGATCAATTTCTTCACGCCGGTCAGCGCGGCGGCGATCAAGAAATACGATACCTAGCGTGATGCCTCGCGTTGTGTCGCCGGAGTGGTCGCGGCCTGCAGCCGGCCCTGCAGCGCCGCCACCTCCGCCTCCAGCGCCGCGATCCGCGTTTCGCGCGCGGCCAGCGCGGCGGCGACGTCGGCGGCCTCGAAGCGCTGCGGAATGTGCTGCGGGCAGTTGACGTCCCATGCCGTGAGCCTGAAGCGAATGACCTGTTCGGGTCGCGCCTGGATGTCGGCCGGCATCAGCGCCTGCATCAGCGCCGGATCGTTCTCGATCACCTCGGCCACGCCCCACAGCTTGACGCGGCGGCGGTGGGTGTAGTCGATCATGAAGACGTAGGCCTTCGGGTTGTCGGCGAGGTTGCCCGAGGTGATGAACTGGCGGTTGCCCTTGAAATCCGCGAACGCCAGCGTCTTCGCATCCAGCACGTGGATGAAGCCCGCGGGGCCGCCGCGGTGCTGGATATAGGGCTGTCCGCTCGCGTTGGCGGTGGCCAGGAAGATGCTGGTCTGTTCCGCGATGAACGAAGCCAGGTCCTCGGTGATCTCGGTTTTCCAGCCGCGGGTCTGCTCGGCGTGCGCATAGCCCTGACGCGACCCCTTGCGGGTCTGGATCGCCTTCACCGTGGGAGTGAAGGCGACGTCGCTGGCGAACCGCAGATCCGCCTCCGTGGCCGTCGGTCCATCACTCATGGCTGCCTCCTCGAAGCGGGTCGGCGCCGCATCCCGTGCGATGGTGCGCCGGCCCTGGCTCGCAACATGGGATAGTTCCATTTCAGGGACAATTATCGAACTTGACACTTTATTGTTGCTGAATATGCAATAGCGGCATGGATCGCATCGAGGCCATGGAGACCTTCGTCGCCGTCGCCGACCTCAAGGGCTTTGCGCCCGCCGCGCGCAAGCTCAAGGTCTCGGCCTCGGCGGTGACGCGGCTGATTGCGGCGCTGGAACAGCGCCTCGGCGCGCGACTGCTGCAGCGGACCACGCGCTCGGTGGCGCTGACCGATGTGGGCGAGCGCTATTTGGCGCATGCCCGACGAATCCTCGCCGAGGTCGAGGAGGCCGAGGCAGCCGCGCGCGCCGACCGCACCCACCCCTCGGGACACCTGATCGTCTCGGCGCCGCTGATGTTCGGGCGGCTGCACGTCAATCCGCTGATGTCGGAATATCTGCGCCGCTATCCCGGCGTCACCGGCGAATTGCGGCTGTCGGACCGGCCGATCAACCTGGTCGAGGAGGGCGTCGATCTCGCGGTGCGGATCGGCCATCTGGCGGATTCCAGCGTGGTGGCGCGCAATGTCGGCGACATGTACCGCGTGGTCGTCGCCGCGCCGGATTACCTGAAGCGCCGCGGCGTCCCGGTGATGCCGCAGCAGCTGCGCGCCCACGACATCATCCATTGCTCGGGCGTGCTGCCGTCGAACGAGTGGCGCTTCCTGATGGACGGACGGCCGATCCGGGTGACGGTGTCGCCGCGCTACATCACCAACAGCGCCGAGGCCGGGCTGTGGCACGCCGAACAGGGCGGCGGCCTGACCATGGTGCTGGCCTATCAGGCCGAAGCCGCCATCGCCGCCGGGCGGCTCAAGGCGGTCCTCGCCGACTTCGAGCTGCCGCCGCGGCCCATCCACATCGTCTATCCGACGTCGCGGCTGCTGTCGTCCAAGGTGCGCGCCTTTGTCGATCTCGCGGTCGAGACCTGCCGCTGGCAGTTCACCGCCCGGCGCGAGGCGTGAACGCATAAAATCAGAGTGAGGTCCGGAAAGTGGCTAACAACGAACGCTGCGCCACTCGCGAGATTGACTGTTCGGCGCTCAGGGTTTTCTCGAAATGTATGATCCTGCAACTCGCGAAATTTCAAAGCAGTCAACGTCCAGAATGCTAGTGTCCAAACGAACGACTGACC
>JBKQQE010000450.1:0-9310 GCA_052326245.1 Xanthobacteraceae bacterium
CTCACCACCCGGTCGAACTCGGCGTGCAGCTCCGCGACCGTCGCGTCATCGAGGGTTTTCGGCAGGGTGGCCTGGACGCTGGGCCACATCGCGGTCGTCATTTTTGCGATCATGTCGTTGGCGGTCCCGCCCAGCGTGAGGTTGACCAGTTCCTGCGCCACCTCGCGCGAGGTCTGGTCGGCGGCCGCGGGAGTGCACGCAACAATCATTGCCACCAGCCAGAGGCCGACCGTCCGTGTTGCCTTCATCTCGTTGCCTTTCCGGGCTGGCCATGCCGGGCGGACATCGTTCGACCCGCACGGCAACTTAGAGAAGTTTTGTGAAGGGACAACGAGAATCAGGCTTCTCGTGTTGCGGGAAGCCGTCGTGGTGTCAGCTGTGCATCTCGGCGGCCTGGCGGTTGGCGAGTTCGAGCCGCTCCGCCAGAATGCGAACGATGAATTTGTGGAAGGCGTAGGCGAGCGCGGGATCGTCTTTTTCCATCGCGCCAAGCGCCGTCGCCGACAGGCGATAGAGCACGCAGGGCGCGTCGGCGCGGACCGAGGCGCCGCGCGGCTGCGTCCGATACAGCCCCATCTCGCCGATCACGGTCGGCCCGGCGATGGTGCGCAGCCGCAGCTCGCTGCCGTTGGGAAGCTTGAGCAGCACGGTCACGCGGCCGGCAAACAGCAGGAACAGCTCTTCGGCCGCCGCGCCCTGGGCGAACAAGGTATCGCCGGCCTCGAACTCCAGCCGTTCGAGATAGGGCGGCAGGCGATCCGACAGCTCGTGACCTCCGATCTCGCGCGCAAGCCACTCGTCTGCGGAGCGCATCGCCGCGTCGTCGCCGGCGCGCTCGGCGAGCAGCGAATCCTCGCACCATTCCAGCGCCGCATCGAGATCGGGGAACACCTTGCCGACCTTGTCGCGCGGGTGCAGCAGGCCGCCGCTCCGCAGCGCCTTTTCGACCGCAGGGGGCAGGCTGGACACGGCAATGATGAAGCCTTCGCGCTCGGCCAGGTTCCACAACTTGCCGAGGTTGAGAATCGCCGAGGAATCGATCCCCAGCACCTGGCGGAAGTCCAGGATCAGGCTGCGACAGACGTCATGCCCGCGGGTGTCGACGATATGCTTGACGTCGAGCAGCAGCCGATGGGCGCTGCCGAAGAACACGAAGCCGTGCAGCCACATGATCTGGATGCTCCCGCCGTGCCGGACCAATGCCTGCTGATGGGCGATCGGGCGGTCGACGCGGCTGCGAAAGCTCGAGGAGTCGAGCGTCTGCTTGACGAGGCGAATGCGGCTGGTGTTGATCGCGAAGGTCACGCAGGCGCTCAGGATGCCCACCGCGACGCCGGCGAGAAAGTCCCAATGGATGATCGCGAGCATGATGATGACGACCTGCAGATAGTCGGTCACCGGCATCGTTCGTCGGGCCCGGATCAGCCATTCGTGCAGCATGTCGGCGCCCTGGTGAACCAGGAGGCCGCCGAGCACCGGGATCGGAAAATAGATCAGCACATCGGTGCCGAAGCCGAGCAAGGCGAGGCACAGCGCGCCGGCCACCACGCCGCTGGCACGGCCACGCGCGCCGGCGCGGAAATTGAACAGCGTGCGGCTGACCGACAGCGTGCCGACCATGCCGCCGGCCAATCCGACCAGGATATTGGCAACGCCGTTGAGCCGCAGCTCGCGGTCGAGATCGACATCGAGCCGGCTTTCAACCTCGATCACGACAAGGCTGAGCAGCAGCGTCATGGCGGTAACGGCGACAAGTCCGATGAATTCGCCGGCAGCCAGTCCGACGGCGTGCCAGTCCAGCCCCGCCGCGGCGCGGACCAGCATGGCCGGGCTCGCGATCTCCCCGCTCTTGCCGACGTTGAGCAGCCAGCCGGCGTCGCGTGCGGCCTCGATGGAGAAACCGTCCGCGGCGAGCAGCAGGTGCACGACCACGACCGCAGAGACCAGCAGCAGCGGAAAGGCGAGCGGGTTGTTGACGCGCTGGGTGGCCCTTGCGGCGACGGCAAAGCCGCAACCGGCGGCGATCTGGGCGAGGTGCTGCTCGCTGGCGAGCGATTGCAGCGTCGCCAGCGAAACATGCGTGCCGGTCAGGACGCTGATGCCGCCGACGCCGACCAGCCAGCCCGACGCCGCCATGAAGCCGCCGATCACCGGATAGGGCACGAAGCGGATCCACTTTCCGGTCCGCGATGCGCCGAGCGCGTAGAGCGCGATGCCGGTGGCGATGGTTCCGGCCACCAGCGCGGCAAGGACGAGCAGGCCGATATCGGCAGCTGGATGAGTGCGGCCAAGTTCGGCGGCCATCAGCGAGGCCATGATCGCAAGCACCGCGGCCGGCTTCGAATCCGGACCGGCGATCGCAAACGGCGCGCTTGAGCCCAGCGCGATCACGATCGCCATCACGCCCGCGCTGATCAGGGCATATCCGACGGCGAAATGCAGCGTCCCGCTGAGCGGCCCAGAAAAGATGAAGGCCGCGTAGCCAAGCGTGGATGATAGAATGATGACAGTCGTGATGGCGCCGGAGACGAGGTCTTTTGAACTGATGGCCATCCGCCTACTCAAGGCAAGGTCCGCAGCGGTCGCAGGAAGCTGGACGCACGTCCCGCGACCCCGAGGGATCGTTCACGCTCCGGCCTGCTTAGTCGAATTGGCGGCCACTGACAAATGGATGAATCCAACGGGAAAAAGCCCCGGCCGCGGGCCGGGGCTTTCAGCGCGCAGGCTGCCCTGGAATTAGGCGCGCGTTCCCTTGAACGGAAAACTTCCCATCGGGCCGAGGCCCATTTCGCCCTCGATGGCGTCGCCGCTGACCGTTCCCGTGAACGCAAGGGTCAACGGCATCGGGTTCGTGATGTCGACCTTCCAGGCCACGGCATTGCCGTCCACGGTGCCATCGTAGATCTCGATCTCGTTGCCTTCGGCGGCCTGGGTGCCGGTCAGCGTTGCCCCGGCGCTCTTCAGGCTCAGCGTTGCATCGCGATCCCCCATCGGGGTGCTCATGGTGACCTTCCAATTTCCGTCAACCGACATCTTCCGTTTCCTTCCTCGCAATATCCGGCGGGTTTGCGGCGCCAGCATAGATGTTCGGCGGTTGGTGGCAATCCGCACCGGGACGATAAACGCCTTGGACGGCGCGGTGGCGCCGATCCGGCCGTCCCAAGCCGGTCGTCATCCCGCTGCGACCCAATGGCATGCAGGTCCGGCGCGGCCCTGCGGCAACATTGTCATATTGCGACGGGCATCGTGCGGGAGGGAGCGCACCATGACGGTCATGACAGACGTGTCGCGCAGCCCTTGGGTGAGGCTAGCGCCGCGGCATGGCGATCTGGCGGCCGATGCCGTCGGGGCGTGGGATGCCGCGGTGGGCGGCCACCACCTCCTGCACGCGGGCTGCGATATCGGGCGGAAACGGCGCCACCCTGCGCGCGGTCATGTCGATGTGCAGGGTCATGTTCTCGGATGTGGCCGAGACCCAGCCTTCAGTGGCGTGGCGCAGCTCCTCGAAGGTATGCAGCCGCTTCTCGTCGGCGGCGAGCAGCCAGATGTGAACCTGCACCGGATCGGCCTCGCCGATCTCCCGCAGGTAGCGGACATGGCATTCCGCCGTCATGGTGGAGTGGGCGCGCGTGGCCAGGTAGTCAGGGCCGACCCCGAGTTCGGCGAATAGCTGGTCGATCGCGCGGTCGAACAGCACGTTGTAGTAGGCCATGTTGAGATGGCCGTTGTAGTCGATCCATGACGGCTCGATCCGCATCACGGAGGCGGCGAAGGGCGCAGGCATGGCGGCGTCGGTCATGGTCGGCCTATGGTCCGGCGTGACGGGTCCCCGGGGGCGGGACGCGGCCCCCTATACAGCATACAGCGCATTTCGCATTTCCCCGCCACTGCGAAAAGGCGCATAAGGGCCTGTGCCGTCGCCGCTTGCGACCGCCGTGCCGGACGCGGTAAGAGGCGAGTAGCGGCACCGTCGCGGTCGCTTCGGAGCGCCCCGCCGCTCGTTCGCAAGAGAGCCCGCCGCAAAGTGATGCGAATGTTAGAACCGGGACACCGGCCGTGGAGGATCCTAACGTGACATTGATTGCGCCGAAAACCCTGCCGCGGCCCGAACCGCAACAGCTCGCAGGCGCGATCGAGGCGCTGGCGGCGCGTTTCGGCAACCGGCTCATCACCTCGCAGGCGGTGCGCGACCAGCACGCCCACACCACCACCTGGCTGGCGCCGCAGCCACCCGACGCCGTGGTGATGGCCCAGGCCACCGCCGACATCCAGGACGTGGTCCGGATCTGCGCCGCGCGGCGCGTTCCGGTGATCGCCTTCGGCACCGGCACCTCGCTCGAGGGGCAGGTCAACGCCCCGGCGGGTGGCATCTGCATCGACCTGCGCGACATGAACAACATTCTCGCCGTCCACGCCGACGACCTCGACTGCGTGATCGAACCCGGCGTGACCCGCAAGGCGCTCAACGAGTACCTGCGCGACCAGGGCGTGTTCTTTCCGATCGATCCAGGCGCCGACGCTTCGCTGGGCGGCATGGCATCGACGCGGGCGTCGGGCACCAACGCGGTGCGCTACGGCACCATGCGCGAGAACGTGCTGGCGCTCAAAGTCGTCCGCGCCGACGGCGAGATCATCACCACCGGCACCCGGGCCAAGAAATCCTCGGCCGGTTACGATCTCACGCACCTTTTCATCGGCGCCGAAGGCACGCTCGGCATCATCAGCGAACTCACCATCAAGCTGCGTGGCATTCCCGAGACGATCGCCGCGGCGGCCTGTTCCTTCGCCACCCTCGAGGGCGCCTGCAAGGCGACGATTCTCGCGATCCAGACCGGCATCCCGGTCGCACGCATCGAGCTGTTGAACGAGGCCCAGGTCAGGGCCAGCAACGCGTATTCAAAGCTGACCTTGCCGGAGACGCCGCTGCTGCTGCTGGAATTCCATGGCACCGCCGACGACGTCGCAGCGCAGTCGAAACTGTTCGCCGAGATCGCCGGCGAGTGCGGCGGCGGCGGATTTGAGTGGACCACGCGGCCCGAGGAACGGACGCGGCTGTGGCAGGCCCGGCACGATGCCTATTGGGCCGTGAAAGGCTTGCGCCCCGGCGCTGGCATCGTCGCCACCGACGTCTGCGTGCCGATTTCGCGGCTGGCCGATTGCGTGACCGAAACCGAGGCCGATCTCAAGCGGCTCGGCCTGCTGTCGCCGATCGTCGGCCATGTCGGCGACGGCAACTTCCACTGCTCGCTGCTCGCCGATGTCGACGACGCGGAAGAGATGGCGCGCGGCGAGGAGTTCATGCACCGGCTGGTCGAGCGCGCGCAGGCGATGGGTGGAACCTGCACCGGCGAACACGGCATCGGCCAGGGCAAGCAGAAGTATCTGCTGGGCGAGCTCGGGCCCGAGGCCCTGGACGCGATGCGGGCGCTGAAGCAGGCGCTCGACCCGCTCAACATCTTAAATCCCGGCAAGATCGTGCCGCCCGCCTGACCCTCGCGGGCGATGGTATTCGCCCGCGCGGGACGCCGCCGCCTGCCGGGCGCGGCCCTGTCCCTCCGGCGTCGCTCACTTTATATAGGGTGCCGGCTGACGCCGCACGCGCGTCGGGTTGCTGCGGGCGCCGATGCGGCCGTCACGGGCCGCACTAGCTGAGAGGACACCGTGCAGACCACGCTGCTCGGACTTGCGATCGCCGTCATTCTTGCGTTGCTGGCCGCGCTGATCGGCCCGTATTTCGTCGACTGGAGCCAGTTCCGCCCGCAGTTCGAGGCGGAGGCGAGCCGTCTGATCGGATCGCCGGTCCGCGTCCGCGACACGCTCGACGCCCGGTTGCTGCCGACGCCGACGCTGCGGCTGAAGGCGGTCACGATCGGCAACGACAGCGATGCCAGCAGGGCGCGCGCCGACAGGCTCGACGTCGAGTTCAGCCTTGGCGCCCTGATGCGCGGCGAATGGCGCGCCAGCGAGCTGACGCTGGATGGCGTCGCGGTCGATCTCAGCGTCGATGACCACGGCCGCGTCGCCTGGGCCGGAGCGAACGGCGGCTCCAATCTCGGCGCGCTGGCGATCGACCGCCTCAAACTGAACGGCCGTATCGCGCTGCACGACGCCGCGAGCCATGAGACCGTCGCCATCGATGGTCTCGTCTTTGCCGGCGACGTCCGGGCGCTGGCGGGCGCAGCGCGGGGCGACGGCGAATTTCGTTTCGGCGACGTTCGCTATCCGTTTCGTCTAATGACCAGCCGCAGCCCCGACGGAGCCGGCACGCGGCTGCATTTTGCCATCGATCCCGGAGCCCGCCCGATCGGTCTTGATCTCGACGGCGTGCTCAGTTTCGAGGCCATGGTGCCGCGTTTCGACGGCGCGGTGACGCTGTCGCGCGCGATCACTTTGCGCGGCGGCGACAGCCGGACGCAGGGGGTGACGACGCCATGGAAACTGTCGGCCAAAGTGAAGGCCGATCCCGGCGCGGCCAGGTTCGATCAGCTCGATGCGGTCTACGGCACCGACGAGGTCGGGTTGAAGCTGTCGGGCTCGGCCGAGATCGCGTTCGGGGCCTCGCCGTCGCTGCACGCCACGCTGTCCGCGCGCCAGCTCGACGCTGACCGGCTGCTGGCGCGGGAAACCGCGACGACGGAGCCGACTCGCCTGATTCCGGGGCTGCGGGGCCTGGTCGCGGCGCTGCCGCCGCCGCCGTTTGCGGCACGGCTTTCGCTCGGCGCCGACGCCGTGACGCTCGGCGGCCGGCCGCTGCAGAACATCGCGCTGGATGCCCACAGCGATGGCGACGACTGGGTTGTCGACCGGTTCGACGGGCGGCAGCCCGGCGCGACGCAGCTGTCGGTCGCCGGCCGGTTGATCCCGCATCCAAAGCCGCATTTCGCGGGCACCGTCAAAGTCGAAGCGTCGGATCCGGATCTGCTCTCGGTGTGGTTGCGCGGCGCGGGCGAACCGTCGTTGCGGTCGCAGAAACCGCTGCGGCTGACCGGCGTGCTGAGTGTCGCGCCGGACCGGATCGCGCTCGACGACGTCGATGCCGACATCGATGGTTCGGCGGTGACCGGCCGTATCGCGCTGTCGGACCTGGTGGCGCCCGCGGCCGGCACGCCGCGCGACGGCCTGCGCCTCGAGGCCGCGGTGACCGGCGAGCGGCTTGACCTCGATGGCCTGATCGGTCTCGCGCGCGGTTTTGCCGGACCGCGCGACAATTGGCCCGACGAAGCCGCCGTCGCGCTCGATCTCGGCCATGGCCGTCTCGGGGGCGTGGACCTCGCGCCGTTCATCGCCCATGCGGGTTACGGTCAGGGGTCGGCGACGCTGACCAAGCTGACGGTCGGCGCCGCGGGTGGCGTGACACTGGACGGCAACGGCGCGATTGACCGCGCGGCGAATTCCGGCCGGCTCGCCGTCAATACCAGCGCGCCGGCGCTGCCGGCGTTGACCAGACTGGTGATGCCGCTGCTGCCGGATGCAGTCGCGGCGCGGCTTGCCACACTGCCGGCGGACGGCGCGGCGAAGGTCAAGTTCTCGCTTGCTCTCGACAAATCGGCCGAAGCCGATCGCGTCAATGCGCTGGCGACGGCCGATGTCGAGTCCCCGCATCTCAAGGCCACGCTGCGGGGCTCGGTGACACCCACCGTCGCCGCGCTGCGCGAGTGGGATACCGACGCATTGAGGCGCAACGAGGTCAGCCTCGACGCCAAGATGTCCGTCGACCATGGGCCGATCCTGCTCGGCCTCTTTGGGCTCGACCGATTTGTCGCCGCCGGTGACGCCGCGGCGCAGGCCGAAGGTTCCGCACGCGGGAGCTGGGCCCAGCCGACGAGCTTCAAGATTACGCTGAGCGGAGCCAATCTCGACGCCGCCGCGCAGGGGACGTTGAACCCGGCGGCCGTTGCCGCCGGATTCGGCGAGGCGGCGGCCGGCACGGCGAAGCCCGGCGAGTCGAAGGGGACCAGCGCAGCCGCGGCAACGGTGGTCATGGCGGCGCGCAAGCTCGACCTCGCGCCGCTGTTCGAGGTGGCGCCGGGGCGGCTGCCGGTGATCGCGCTGTCGTCCCAGGTCGGCATCGCCGGGCGCGACCTGACCCTCGATAACATCGACGGCACGGTGGCCGGTGTCCGGCTGCGCGGCCATCTCGCCGTCAAACGCGGCGACGCGACCGAGTTCCGAGGCGAACTCGGCATGGACCGGCTCGACCTCGCTGCGGCCGTGGCGGCGGCGACAGGGGCGATCGGCCGCGGTCCCGATGAACCGCTCGGGCGTGTGCCGTGCGCGGGTGCGCGCGGCGCGGTCGAGCTGCAGACGCCGCGCGGCATTCTGCCCGGTGGTCTGGAGATCAGGCCGCTGAGCGGAAACCTGCGTTGCGACGGCGCGTCGCTGGCATTCGACGTCAAAGGGACGCTCGGTGGCGGCGAGGCGGCTGCCGAGATCACGGCGCAGAGCGGCGCCGATGGCGTTGCCGTCGATGCGCGCGCGCAATTGTCCGGCGTCGACGGCGCCGCGCTGGCGTGGCGCGGTCTGGCGGCGCCCGCCGGCAAGACCTCGCTGCAGCTGGCGGTTTCGGGACACGGCCGCACCGCGGGCGTGATCACCGGCGCGCTGTCGGGCGGCGGCACGGTGTCGATCGAGCAGGCGAAGATCGGCGGCCTCGACCCGCAGGCGTTCGACGTGGCGATCGCGGCGAGCGACGCCGGCAAGGTGGGCGGCGAGGGCGCCTTGCGCGGGCTGCTGACGACGGCGCTGAAGGGCGCGCCCTTGAGCGTCGCGGCGGCGCAGATTCCGTTCAGCCTGCGCGACGGCGGGTTGCGGGTGCCCCCGACCACGCTCGACGGCGACGGCGCCCGCCTCGTCGTCTCGGGGGGGTACGACATTACTGCCGACCAATTCGACCTGCGCGCGGAGCTGACCTCGACCCGCGCCGGCACCAACACCGATCGTCCCGAGATCGAGATCTTCGCGCATGGTTCGCCGGAACGGCTGAACACCACCATTGACGTCGGACTGTTCTCGTCGTGGCTCGCGGTGCGGGCGATCGACCGCGAAACCCGGCGGCTGGAGCAGCTGGAGCGCGGCGAGCCCGTCGCACCGCCGCCGCCGCCGGCTACGGCGGCGATTCCCGCGCCCCCCGCGCCGGCGGACGCACCGTCGATCGACGCACCGGCTCCGGGCCGCGATCTGCGCCACGCCGCGCCACGGCCGCGTCCGACGCCGTCGGTGCAACCGCCGCCGCCGCCGCAGGCCAATGCCACGCCGGGCCTGGTGCCGCCGCTGCCACCGCCGATCGAGGTGCGGCCCGCGCCGGGCCTCG
>JBKQQE010000451.1:0-3588 GCA_052326245.1 Xanthobacteraceae bacterium
GGGGCGGAGCCGAGGTGGCGGCGGAAGCCTCGGACACCAAGCAAGGCAAGCCCGGCTGGTTCAGCCGATTGACCGGCGCGGCGGGCGGCGCGAAGAGCGCGGAGTAACGAGGCCATCGGTCAGGGCGCATCAGTCTCTTCGTCACGGCCGGGCTTGATCCACTATTCTCGTCATTGCCGGGCAGCGCGATCCGTCTCTGACGGATCGCTAGGACTAAGGTCACCCGGCAATCCACGCTTCCCTTCGCGGCGCAGCCGCCAAGCGTGGACCCGCGGGTCAAGCCCGCGGGTGACGTGGAATTTGTGGAGCAGCCAGCCGCCCTCGCTGTGTCCCTGGAACGGCGCGGCGCCGCTATCAGAACGGCACGCTGCCGCGTGCGCCAGGTCCAGATCTGGGTGTTGCGGGAGGGCGCGCCTTCTTTGCTCAGGCGCGGGACGCGGCTGCAATTCCGGCGTCAGACCCGTCGCGGGCGACGCTTCCGTCGCACGACGCCAGGAAGCGTCCGATCTGTTCTGGCGGCATCGGCCGGCTAATCAGGAAACCCTGCACGTCGGTGCAGCCATCCGAAGCCACGCGGGCCATTTGCTCCGGGGTTTCGACGCCCTCGGCGACCGTCGCCATCCCGAGACTTCGGCCGAGCGAGGCGACCGCGCCGACGATCGCCCGGCCGACGGCGTCGCCGGGCGTGCCGCGGACGAAGGACTGGTCGATCTTGATCCTGTCGAATGGAAACGAGCGCAGATAGCCCAGTGACGAATATCCGATGCCGAAGTCATCGAGGGCGACACGGACGCCGATTTCGCGAAGGGTCTGCAGCATCGAAAGCGCCTTTCCGCCGGGATCGAGCATCACGGTTTCGGTGATCTCGAGCTCCAGGCGTCGCGGATCGAGACCGCTTTCTCCCAGCGCCGACACCACCGTCGCCACCAGCGTCGGGCTCCTGAACTGGATCGCCGACACGTTGACCGAGACCTGGTACGCGCCGGGCCAGGTTGCCGCCTCCCGGCAGGCGGTCCGAATCACCCATTCGCCGATCGAGGAAATGATGCCGGTGTCTTCAGCGACCGGAATGAACTCGAGCGGGGACACCGTGCCCCGGGTCGGGCTGTGCCAGCGCAGCAGCGCCTCGAATCCGGTGACCAGATTCTCCCGAAGATTGAATTGCGGCTGATAGACCAGCGCGAATTCGCCGAGCGCGAGTGCGCGGCGGAGGTCGATTTCGAGGTTGCGGCGATACTGCATCTTCTCGTCCATCGCCCGTTCGAAGAAGCGATAGGTGCCGCTTCCGTCGCTCTTCGCACGATGCAGCGCCAGATCCGCGTTCTTCAGCAATTGCTCGCAGTCGCTGGCGCCGGCGGGCAACAGGACGATGCCGATGTTTGCGGCGATATCGATCAGCTGGCCTTCCACCAGATAGGGGCGGCCGATCAGGTCGACCAGTCGGCCGGCGAGGGCGGCCGCCGCCTGCGGCTGCGGCTGGGCGTTCTGGATGATGCCGAACTTGTCGCCTTCCAGCCGGGCGACAATATCGCCGTGGACAAGCGCGGAGCGGATCCGCTCCGCCACCATGCGCAGAAGCCCGTCACCGACGTTGCGCCCGAGCGACACGTTGATGGCTTTGAAGCGGCTGATATCGATGACCAGAACGCCCGCGGCTTCCGCGGCGCAGTCCGGGTTGGCGAGCAGCTCCGAGAGCTGTTCGTGGAACAGCAGACGGTTACCGAGTTTGGTGAGGGTGTCGGTGCGCGCCTTGGCCGAACGTTCGGTCATATGGTAGGCGCTGACCAGCCAGCCATCGTCCATTGGTATCGTCTCGACCCAGAACGCGCGGCCGTCAGGCAGGGTGATCTGACGATCGCTCTTGCCGCTGCCGGCTTTGGCATCGGGGCCGATGCGATCGATGAGATCGGTGTCGCCGAACAATTTCTGGAAAACCAGATTCGGAAGCAGCAGTTTGCCGTCGGGCCCGACAATCGCCACGGCCCGGTCCATGCTCATGAATGCGTTGAGCGCCATCTCGGCCACGCGATCGGCGCCTACAGCGCTCTCGCCGTCTTGCCGGCACGTCGAAGGCTCTTCGGAGTCGAGCGGAGAGGTTGTCGCGGATTTGGCCATGTTGCGACCAGTTCACAACAACTCCGTTGCCATTCCGTGAAGCGCCTGCGGCGAGACTGCCGACAGTAAGCCGACAGTAAAGAGTCTGTTAATTGCTTGATCGCCGACGATGATGGATGGATCGGGGCACCGCCGATGCGCCATCCGACCGTACTCACGCACCGTCACTGAACTCCCGGATGATCGCTGCGGTGCCGGACGATGAGAACCGGCGGCGGCGCCATCGCGCGCGCCCTCGGCAGCCGCTCGATGGATATCGGGTCTGATCACTTCAATAATGCGGGTCGTACATCTGCGACTGGACGAAGGCCATCAGATCGTTCGGCGTCGGGCCGGCCACCAGACCCCGCTGGTAGGCGACCCCGGCCACCGCGGCGGCGATGTGGGCCGAGACTTCGCGGATCCGCGGCAGCGCCGGATACAGGCTGCCCTGTTCGAGGTCGGCGTCGCTGACGAGCTGCGCCAGCGTATGCGCGGCGGCCATGAACATCTCGTCGGTCACCAGTCTCGATCCGCTCGCGATCGCGCCGAGACCGACGCCCGGGAAGATGTAGGAATTGTTGCCCTGCCGCGGCACGAAGGTCCTGCCGTCGAGTTGCACCGGATCGTATGGGCTGCCGCAGGCGAACAGCGCGCGGCCGCCGGTGTGACGGTAGGCCTGCTCGGCGGAGCATTCCGCCTTCGACGTCGGATTGGAGAGCGCGAACACGATCGGCCGGGCGTTGATCCGCGCCATGGTTTGCAGAATTTCCGGCGTGAAGGCGCCGCCGGCCGCCGCGACGCCGATGATGGCGGTGGGCTTCAGCGTCTCGATCGCGGTCAGGAAGTCGCCGACCGGCGCGTGCGCATGGGCGAAACGAAGCTTGTGGTCTGTGAGGCCCGCCCGCTCCTTGACGACAAGGCCGCGCGAGTCCACCAGCCAGGTGCGCGTCAGCGCCTCGGCTTCGGAAGCACCTTCCGCCATCATCGCCGACACCACGAGTTCGGCGATGCCGGTGGCGGCTTCGCCGGCGCCGAGGAACAGCACCTTCTGGTCGACCAGCTTCTCCCGCTTCACCCGCAGCGCCGAGAACAGGCCCGCCAGCGCCACCGCGGCGGTGCCCTGGATGTCGTCGTTGAAGACGCAGATCTCGTCGCGATACTTGTGCAGCAGCCGGAACGCCGAGTGGTTGGCGAAGTCCTCGAACTGGATCAGCACGCCGGGGAATGCGGCGCGGGCGGCGGTGATGAATTCGTCGACGAAGGCGTCGTAAGCGGCGCCGCTGAGCCGCCTCTGGCGCAGGCCGATGTAATAGGGATCGTTCAGCAGGCTCTCGTTGTTGGTGCCGACGTCCAGCATCACCGGCAGGCAGTGCTCCGGGTGGATGCCGGCGCAGGCCGAATACAGTGACAGCTTGCCGACCGGAATCCCCATGCCGTTGGCGCCGAGGTCGCCGAGGCCCAGGATGCGCTCGCCGTCGGTGACGACGATGA
>JBKQQE010000452.1:0-6800 GCA_052326245.1 Xanthobacteraceae bacterium
ACCAGGCCGAAACCGATCGGGGGCAACTGAGCCTCGTCGCCGACGAGAAGCAGCCTGCTTTCCGGCAGGAGGAGTCGGGCGATCGCGTGGACCGTCGGTAGATCTACCATCGAGGCCTCGTCGACGACGACGAGCGTCGAGCCGGTGATCCGGCTCAGGCCATCGAGCCTCGTGCGCGCTGTTTCAGCTTCCTCTTCCGACGTGCCGGGATCCGACAACAGTGCTTCGATTTCTTCGCGCTCCGCCAGTTCGGACAGCGTCCTGGTCAACGTCTTGGCCAGGCGGCCGGTCGAACGCGATAGCCGCAGCGCGGCCTTGCCGGCCAGCGCGCACAGCAGCACATCGCCGCCGAGACCGACCCACAGATCGCAGACCACCTTGCAGGTGTAGGTCTTGCCGGTACCGCCGCCACCCACCAGGCAGGCTAGGGGGCGGGACATCATGCCGACGGCGGCCGCCCGCTGTTCGTCTTCCAGCACCCTGTGGGGCCCGGTGAGGTCGGCGAGCATCTCGGACCAGCGGCTGGGTGTCATCATGCCCAGGCGGGGCTCCAGGCGCCTTTGGGAGAGCGTCTTGAGACGCCCAACAAGGTCATCCTCGAGGCCGGCGGCACCCGGAGCCCTCAACAGGCTTTCCGAACGGAGAACGGCACCGTTCGTGAGCGCCGCATTCAAGGCTTCTTCGGCCGTGGGCTTGCCCGGATCGGCTCCAAGCAGCATCGCCAACTCGGATGCAAATCCGGTTGCCGTCGCCGCCGTATCGCCGCGGCGAAGCATCCGTTTGACGGCTTCGTCGGCGGCACCGACCTGACGCCTCGCATCCGGGGCCGGGTCGCGGCCGTCCTCCCGGATCAGGCGGCGGCCGAGTGCGTCCATCTGCTTCCAAGGCAGGAGGGGCACCATGACGTAGGGATTGGCGGCAAGCGCCTCGACGGCGCCGGCGCCCAGAATACGCTGCAGACGGCGGACCACCTTGATGTCATGCACGCCCTGCCGGTCCAGCCAGGATACGAGCGCAGCTTCGCTGCTGGCGGCCTGCCAAGCGGAGGTGACGAGCACCGCCAATCGACGTCCGAGGACGGGTTTGTCCGGCGACATGACGGTTGAGATTTCGTCGACCATGTCGTCGTTCGACAGCACTTCGGACAGATTCTCGCCGAACACATCCCAAAGCCGACGGGCCCGCTCCGGGCCGACGCCGGGGACATGGCCGGCCAGGAACTGCTTGATGAGGCGTCCAGAAGACAGGATTCGCCGCCCGCTCCGTGCGGAGACCTGCGGCCCGTACGACGTCTGCAGGACATCGCCGTCGATCTCCCAGGTATCGCCGGCGGCGGGAACGCCGAGCAGGCGATGAAGCTCCGCCCGCACCCGCAACTGCTGCCCGTGCCTCCGGCTCCCCTCCTCGGCGACCGTGCCGGCGAAGATGATGCCGTAAGGCTTCTCGGAAACGATGCTGTCGATCGTGATCCTCATGTGCGCACCGCGACCGTCCTCAGCACCTGGCCGGTTTCCTCGAACATGCGGATCTGTTCCCGCAGGCTCTCGATCGTGCGCCGCTGTTTTTCGATGACCGAGGCCTGTTCGGCCACCAGCTTCGACATCTCGCTGGAACGCATGTTGGTCCGACGCATCTGCGCCGCGACCGCTTTTTCGAGATCCGCAGTCTAAGCTGGGCACCGATCGGTTGCAGGTTCTGCTCGATCGCGACGGCGTTGATGGCCGCCCGGAGTTCGGGGCGCTTGAAGAGGTGCTGTTCCTGTGATTGCGGACGCCCGAGCGCCAGCGCGATGGCACGGACGTTGACCTTGCCTCCGGATGTAGACGGAAGCGTGGGTGCGCGCGTTTCTCCGCGCTGCTGCTCCCAGGCAATCGCCTGCGCATCGAGATAGCGCTCGAGATCTTCAAGGAGTTCGGGCAGGATCGATTTGCTCACGCCGTTTACTCCGCTGCGACGTCGATGGTGAGAGGCATGGTCGGCTGCGGAAGGGCAAGCCGTTCCAGAGGGCGGCCGATCGCCTTGCTGGCCGCGTTCTCCAGGCGCTCCTGCAGGCCGGTATAATCGGCCAGCGTCTTCTTGCCGTCGATCAGGTTCTGCGTCTCCGTCGCCTTCAATTCGATCAGAAGCAGCGAAGCCAACGCGTCGGCCGCGCGCCGCCGCTCCTCTTCGCCGAGCGGAGCGACCGTGATGGGCGCGTAGCCGTTCCGATAGAGGATTTTGTTCAGGGACTCGTCTCGTTCCATCTCCAGGCCGGCATCCTCGATCGAAGGAAACCAGCGCGACGCCTGAACCACGGCATCGACGAGCTCGAACCTGGTCGACTCGCGCCCCACCACTTCCGGAAGCATGTCGTCCGACATCAACATCGGGAGCTTGTCGGTACTCGCATCGTCGCGTCCGGCAATGACACGAACTTTTTCGATGAGAAGCATTGTGGCGTGAGCGTCCGCGAGCGCCTGGTCGCGAATGCCGGCATCGGTTACCCAGGTCTCGTCGAGCAGCCGGATGCGCATGCCCAGTCCGCGGGGTGTCTCCTCCCGGGCCGCGTTCAGGCGTAGACGCTCGCCCTTGAGCTGGTCGATCTCCCTGCGGGTGGCCTCCATCTTCTTCGATACGCGGTCGATCCTGGCGAAGATCGCGTTGGTATGTGCCCAGAGAGGGATGAGGAAGGGCAAGCCGGTGACGAAGAACCGGCAGCGCACGCAATTGCGTTCGCCGCCGGGGACCGGACCGTAGCTCGACTTGTTCTTGCCATTGTCCGAGCGCCTGACGAGGGCGGGACCGCCGACATGGCATTGCGTGCCGCTGTTCGGGCAGATGCCGATGTCGAACCTGGCCCAGACGCTGGGCTCATCGAACGAGCCCTTCATCTGGTGCAGGCCGTCTTCGGCGAGGCGTGCCGTCATCTGCATGGCCTGTTCGAGTGACGCGCTCTTGAGCAGGTCCGGAAACTCGTTCCTGGCCGTCGCGATGGCCTGCATGCGTGCCTTCGTCAGGATCTCGTTGACGTGCACAGGATCGAATTTGGTGTATTTCAGCGTCATCAGGATGGTGGCATGGCCGGCGACGACCTTGCTCAGAATCTCGATGGGAACGCCCGCCATGTACAGCGTCGTCAAGGTCGACGAGCGCATGCCGTGGATGGTGAAGATCCCGGCCTTGGGCGCATCTCCCTTCCACTCGGTGATGATCTTCACCGGAAAATCTGGATCTTCCTCCCTGAGCCGCCGCTCAAGTTCGGCCAGCGCGTCGTGGAAGAACTGGAAGAAGATCTTGTAGCCGACCGGAGCTTCGTTGCCGCGAGGCCCTACGTTGCCAGGGTAGCGGAAAAGATAGAATCGCGCCGGCAACATCGTCTTGACGAGCGTCGAAGGGTCGTCGTCGAAGGTCCCGTCGAGCAGGTCCTCGTGTTCGAGCGGTCCTTCGACCGGATTATATTTTTCCTGCCATGCCCGCATCGCCGCGAGATTGCGGAGGACGTCATCGTGCTGCCACGGGATTTCGTAGCCGCTGTTCTCGCCGAACAGGTTGGCGCCGTCCTGCGTCTTGTTGGTATTGACCCAGAATCCGGTGATCTGCCCTGAGAGAGTCTGAATTTCACGGAAGACGCCGCGGCGCGGGTTCTTGGCGCCGACGCGATCCCAATAGCCGGCGTGTTTTCCGGCAGCGGGATTCCAGCGGCCCGTCGCCGGGTCCCACGTCCGCGAATCGCCTTCGCCGCTGTCCAACCGGCGCACCTGCACGTTGCGCAGCGGCAGCTCGAGATGCAGCAGCAGCATTCGCGGCAAGACTTCGCAGAACACTGGTTTGGTGGTACCGGTCTCAGGGTCGAACCACGTGATCCAGTGCAGCGGCTTGCCGGACTGGCGGTGAATCAACGATTTCGGCCATGCGAAGTCGTTCTCGCTGATAATGTCCCTGAGCATGTGATGATAGCGCACAGGCATGGGCCGCGCCCGAACGTCGCTATGGGCCGAAGACGGCGTGACCGAGTATCGGTTGGCTTTGGCGAACCTTTGAACGTCGACGTCCCGGAGCCCAAGCTCGAACTTCTTGCCTCCGCAGGCGTCGATCTGCTCCGAAAGATATTTCGTGAAGGCGTGGATCTTCGAAACGGCGTTGATGCGCGTTGTCGGAGTCTGCCAAGTCCTCGCATAGTCGAGCAGCGGTCGCAAAACAGGTTCCGACAGCATCTCCATTCCGCTTCGGGCCTGCGGCGTCTTCAGTCGCGATAGGTACGTGAGCAGGAGCCTCAGGCCGTCCCGGTAGCTGGTTTTGGTCAGAACGTTCTGCTGGTCGATCCAAAGCTCATACTGCTCTTCGATCCATTTCAGGTGCGGCGCGTGGAGGAGAATCTCGGTCAATCGCGGAGATACCTTGCTCTGCCGGAGATCCTGCCGGATCGCGACTGCGAACAGCGGGTCGTTGCGCAATTCTCCGAGGAACATCGCCAGATAGCGGATGTTCTTCTTCGTCCAGATCGGCACCCAGGGTTTCCACTGGTTGTCGATCTTGAGCATGTCCGCCATCTTGACGACGTGGACCTCCTGGATCTGCTCGATCCCATCGATGCCTTCGCCTGAAAAATGCATCGCGGCGGCGAACTTCCAGAAGATGAAGCTGCGGGTCGACTTCTCCCGTTTCGTCCATTTGGCATCCTGGAAATGATCGGTTTCGAGAATGACGGTCCGCACGTCGCAGAGGCCCGGATCGTGTTCCTCGACGCTGCGAGCGAAGCGCTGCTCGTTGACCTCGCCCATGGCGGAGCGACCCCACAACGCGCCGAGCGGCCATAGGACGAGGCCCTGCCGGTGCAGGTCCATCAACTCGGCGACGATCTCGTTTTTGACCTCGAGGTCCTCGGTCTCCGCGTGCCTGCGGACGAGATCCTCCACGATCCGCTGCAGCTCGAGCGGTTCTTCTGAGCGGCTCGGAATCAGGGCAAACCTGTCCTCGCTCGCATTGAAGTACGCGCCGTCGATCAGGTCGGTCGCCATGAAGGTCAATTCAGAATCCGCCACCGAAGCCTCCTCCCGACACGAACTCGCTGATCCTGAGGAGCGCCTCCGAGGTTGAAGAAACGATCGGCGCAATGGCCCGCGTCTCTCCCTTCGCGATCATCTCCTGCGCCACACGCAGCTGTTCGTTCGTCTTCGCGTTGTCGGGGACGGTGTAGGGCACCTGAGACAGGTAGTTGCGGTGGTGCATTCCTTTTTTGATGACTTGCGGCGGTACGCCGAGGTTGGCGAGGGTCTGCCCATACAGATGACGAAGTCCGTGGGTGGTCGTGCCTAGATATTTGCGGTGCTGCAGGCCGATGCGAACGACGGCTGCCTCATGGCTCCGTTCGTAGGCGCGCTCCGAGTACGGCTCCCCTGGAAGAGATGACCCTTCGCCGTTCTCGTCGCCGTTGGCGGACACGAACAGGAAGGGGTGGTCGCGACCGCCGAGCTCCAGCCGGCGGGCCATGATCGGCGTGCGGACGTATTTCAGGTAACCCCAGTACAGCGCCCAGAACAACGACCCGGCGTCCGGATCGATCCAGAAGATGCAGGCCTGGTAGTTTTGGTCGAGGTCCATTCCCTTCCAGCCGACGTGATACGATCCCCGCGTGACTTCGTTTCGCGGCATCAGTCCGTACTGCCTTTTAAGAAGGTCCTTGCGTGTCAGGGTCTCGACGGCACCGCTGATGGGGTTTGTGAATTCGACCTTCGATTCCGAGGGGTGATTGAGCACGACCAGCGCGTGGTCGATGTTGTTCGGATCCTCGACCACGTCCTGGATCCACAGATGCAGCCCTTCGGAGCGACGCAGTCCGCCCCAGCCGTCCAACAGCGCGATCATCATGTTGCGGACGTTGTAGCGGAGGAAGATGTTGGACTCCCGCTCCGATCCCGGAATCCTGTAGCCGTCCCAAAGCAGCCTTCCGGCGTGTTCCGGCGGGAAGAATTTGACCGGCTCGGGGCCGTGGCCGCTGGGACTGGCGCCGAGGTCGACTGTGCTCTTCTTCGTGGACCGCGGCGCATGGGTGATGTGCTTGAGCATCGACAGCTCGCGCTGCCGGCTCCACCGCAACATGGCGGTAACGTGGTCTCCGGTATGGGGAACGAGAGGAACGATCTCGGGGGCGATTGGCGACGAGCCCGGCGCTTCGGAATCACACCATGCGGCAAAACCCTGGATGGCCTTGATCAAGCCCTTGCAGCGCGCGTAGGGCGTGGCCGGCCAGAACAATCCCGTGGTGTCGGAAGCGTCCGTCTTGATCGTGCCTGAGGCCAGCGAGACGGCAAAATCGCGGAAGAAATCGCGCTGGCTGCGATCTGGGTAGCGATCCTTGGTGACGACGGCATAATCCCAGAGCAAGCCGACCGCCTGCGCCGCCGTGTCCTGCCACGAGCTCGAACGGGTACGATGCGCCTTGAAATATTTCAGGAGCGGGATGTAGACCTCGACAGTCCCGTCGGCATGGTGCAGGCATAGAACCCGCGCGGTCCATCCCTCGGGCATCCCTTCAACTGGCATCGGCACCGTGACGTGATGGTTCGGTTGCGGTCCGTTGACGAACCACATGGGTGCATTGCGCGGCATGGGATAGGCCGTATGAAAGGAAGGGATAAAACCCGTTCCGGTTGAATTCCGAACACGCGACAACATGACCGCACTACTCTGAACAATGATTAAGCCGCCGCCGCATCCTGATGTGGCGGTAAACGAATCCTTGAAAACCGATCTGCCTAGAGCAGATTCCTCTTAATCCGAGCGATATCCGGCGTGAGCGAAGAAGTTTTCGCATTCGTCGG
>JBKQQE010000453.1:0-5358 GCA_052326245.1 Xanthobacteraceae bacterium
CTTCGTTTTCGTCGGCGACGGCGCCGACCAGCGCCACGCCCTTGATCTCGGCGGCCACCTTTTCGGCGTTCTCCTTGTTGACGTCGAGCACGGCCACCTTGGCGCCCTTCGCCGCCATGGCGCGCGCGGTGGCGGCGCCGAGGCCCGATCCGCCGCCGGTCACGATTGTCGCTACGTCTTTCAACTGCATGATGAGTGCCTTTCTGTGCTTGCTAAATTGAAACGGATGCGCCGGCCGGCGCGGTGGACCAGTCGGCGAGGATGTCGGCCGCCGCGACCGGGGCGACCGTGGCCGGTCCCTGGATCGCCGACGCCGTTCGCGAAAAACGCGGCGCCGGCGCCGGCTGCAGGTGGCCGGCGTGCTCGACGAAGGTGCCGCGCGCCTGCAGATGCGGATGCGCGGGCGCCTCGAACAGGCCCATCACCGGCGCGGCGCAGGCGTCGCTGCCTTCGAGAATTTTCGACCATTCGTCGCGGGTCTTGGTCTTGAACACCGCGATCAGCTTTTGCTGCAGCTCGGGCCAGCGCGCCCGGTCCAGCTGGTGGTCGTAGGCCTCGTCGGACAGCCCGGCCAGCCGCCGCAGCTCGGCGTAGAATTGCGGCTCGATCGCCCCGATCGCGATGGCGCGACCATCGGCGCACTCATAGGCGCGATAGAAATGGGCGCCGCCGTCCAACAGATTGGTCCGTGGCACCTCGGTCCAGCGCTTGAGCGCGTGCATGCTGTGAAACATGGTCAGCATCAGCGATACGCCGTCGCACATCGCGGCGTCGACCACCTGGCCGTGACCGGAGCGCTGCGCCTCCACGATCCCGGCAAGGACGCCGACGACGAGGAACAGGGCGCCGCCGCCGTAGTCGCCGGCGAGATTGAGCGGCGCCACTGGCTCGCCATTGGACGCCCGAAACGAATCGAGCGCTCCGGTGATGGCGATATAGTTGATGTCATGGCCGGCGGCCTGCGACAGCGGGCCGTGCTGGCCCCATCCCGTCATGCGACCATAGACCAGGCGCGGATTGCGCGCGAGCGCGACCTCGGGCCCGAGCCCCAGCCGTTCCATCACCTGCGGACGAAAACCCTCGAGCAGCGCGTCGGCCGACGCGATCAGGTCGAGCGCATCGGTGCGGCCCGCCTCCGACTTGAGATCGATCTCGACGATGCGGCGGCCGCGATTGACGAAATCGCGAACGTCCCGCTTGCCCTGACCCGGACGCACCAGGGAGACGACGTCGGCGCCCATGTCCGACAGCATCATGGCCGCGAACGGGCCCGGCCCGATGCCCGCGAATTCCACGATCCGAATGCCCGTCAGCGGCCCGGACGCCGCGGCTGTCTGTCTCACCCTGATCTCTCCCGACGCTTTTCTTGTTTTCTGACTGTGATCTGTTGATTGACGGCGGCTTCGGCGTCAAGCCGTCCCGGCCCCGGCCGGCCAGCCCGGCGCCAGCAATCCGCCGAGCAGGGTTTCGGTCATGTGCTCGATGTAGCGCCGCCTCACCTCGTCGGTGACGTCTCCCACTCCGGCCGCGCGCGACATCGCATGCCTGCCATGAAACAGATGATCGCAGGCGCCGATCAGGTGGGTGTAGAAAAACACCGGATCGACCGGCTTGAATTCGCCCGCGGCGACGCCCTCGCCCAGCATCCTGCGTTGAAAATGCAGCAGCGGCTTGACGAAGAACTGCGAGACCTGGTCTGCGGCGGCCTCGCTGCTGGCATGCAACAGCAGGTGGATCAGGCGGTTCATATAGGGGAAACGGTAATAGGCGTTGACGATGCCGGCGATATGCAGCCGCAGCTTCTCGGTGGGCGTGATCGGCTGCGCCAGCAGGTATTCGAGCCCGCTGAACTGGGCCTCCGCGTCGCGCGCCAACAGCGCCAGCAACAGCCCTTCCTTGTTGCCGAAATGGTATTTCACCAGCGCGGCGTTGACCCCGGATTTCTGGGCCAGATCGCTGAGCGACACCTCGATCGAATTGCGGGCGATCATGAGTTCGCTGGCCGCGGCCAACAGCTTGTCGGCCGTGGCGTTTCTGGCTGCGGCCGGCCGGTTCGCGCTGTGTCGATTGAAGACCATCTCCGTCACGCCCGCGAATTCCTCCTGGCCGTGCCATGGCCCCCGGGGGCCACGCTGATGTCATTCGGGTATCGGCCCGACGTTAATTGATTGATTGACTAAGTCCAGTCTCATCTCTTTAATTGAGCCAACAAGCGGCAAACGACAAGCAGGGAGAGAACGATGGCTGAGGCCTATATTGTCGCGGCGGCGCGCACGGCCGGGGGACGAAAAGGCGGACGACTGGCCGGCTGGCACCCCGCCGACCTCGCCGCGGTCATCCTTGATGCATTGATCGATCGCAGCGGCGCCGATCCGGCCCAGGTCGAGGACGTCATCATGGGCTGCGTGATGCAGACCGGCGAGCAGTCCACCAATATCGCGCGTAACGCCATCATGGCCTCGAAGCTTCCGGAGGCGGTCCCCGGCACCTCGATCGACCGGCAATGCGGCTCGTCCCAGCAATCGCTGCACTTCGCGGCGCAGGCGGTGATGTCGGGCGCCATGGATGTGGTGATCGCGGCGGGTGTCGAGAGCATGACGCGGGTGCCGATGGGGCTGTCCTCGACGCTGCCGGCGAAGAACGGCTTCGGGCACTACAAGAGCCCGGGCATGGAGCGGCGCTACCCCAACATCCAGTTCAGCCAGTTCACCGGCGCCGAAATGATGGCGCAGAAATATGGCCTGGAAAAGGAGGCGCTCGATCAGTTCGCCTATCAGAGCCATCAGCGCGCGATCGCGGCGACCCAGGCCGGCGCCTTCAAGGACGAGATCGTGCCCGTTTCCATCACCCGCGCGGACGGATCGACCGACATTCACCACATCGACGAGGGCATCCGCTTCGATGCCACCCTCGACGGCATCCGCGGCGTCAAGCTGATCGCCGAGGGCGGCCGGCTCACCGCGGCGAGCGCCAGCCAGATCTGCGACGGCGCCTCCGGCGTCATGGTCGTCAACGAGAAGGGCCTGAAGTCGCTCGGCGTGGCGCCGCTGGCGCGAATCCACCACATGAGCGTGATCGGGCACGATCCCGTCATCATGCTGGAGGCCCCGCTGCCGGCGACGCACCGGGCGCTGAAGAAGGCCGGCATGTCGATCGGCGACATCGACCTGTTCGAGGTCAACGAAGCCTTCGCCTCGGTGCCCACCGCCTGGCTCAAGGACACCCGGGCCGACCCCGACCGGCTCAACGTCAACGGCGGCGCCATCGCGCTCGGCCATCCGCTCGGCGGCTCGGGCACCAAGCTGATGACGACCCTGGTGCACGCGCTGAAGGCGCGCAACAAGCGCTACGGTCTGCAGACCATGTGCGAGGGCGGCGGCATGGCCAACGTCACCATCGTCGAGCGGCTCTGAGATCACGGCCGCGGCGCGCGGCGTCCGTCCGTCAGCGCCTGGCCGCGGGCGGATGGAGGGCGGCGCTTGCGCGCGGCGCCCCCACCAGCCTGGAGAAAACCGCCGATGACGCATCCTTCGCTGCACGCGCGATCGACGCCGGACAAGATCGCCTATCAGATGGCCGGATCGGGCGAGGCCATCACCTACCGCGACCTCGACCGCCGCTCCAACCAGGGGGCGCAGCTGTTTCGCGCGCTGGGCCTCAAGGCCGGCGACCATGTCGCGTTCCTGCTGGAGAATTCGCTGGCCTTCATGGAGATCTGCTGGGCGGCGCAGCGCTCGGGCCTGTACTACACCGCCATCAGCCGGTACCTGACGGCCGAAGAGATCGCCTACATCGTCAAGGACTGCGGCGCGCGCGTCGTCATCACCTCGGCGAAATGCGCCGATGCGGTCGCGGCCCTGATGTCGGACGATCCGTCCGGCCCGCGTTTCTTCATCACGGGTCCGGCGCGGGCGGGCTTCCTGTCGTGGGACGACGCGCTCGCGGCCCAGCCGGTGACGCCGATCGCGGACGAGGTGGCCGGCTACGACATGCTGTATTCGTCGGGAACCACCGGACGCCCGAAGGGAATCAAGCGCGAATCGACCAACGACTCGATCGACACGCCGAACCCGTTCCTGCGTTTCCTGTGCGCCAATATGTGCGGGATGTCGTCGGAGACCGTCTATCTGTCACCGGCGCCGCTCTATCACGCCGCGCCGCTGCGCTTCAACATGATGGCCGGCGTGCTGGGCGGCACCTCGATCATTATGGAAAGCTTCGACGCCGAAGAGTTCCTGAAGCTGGTCGAAAAGCACCGCGTCACCCACAGCCAGCTGGTCCCGACCATGTTCGTGCGGATGCTGAAGCTGCCGGACGAGGTGCGGATGCGCTATGACGTCTCGTCGCTGAAGGGCGCCATTCACGCAGCCGCCCCCTGTCCGGTCGACGTCAAGGCCCGCATGATCGACTGGTGGGGTCCGATCCTGATCGAATATTACGCGGGCTCCGAGGGCAACGGCGTCACGGTCTGCACCTCGCCGGAGTGGCTCACGCATCGCGGCAGCGTCGGCCGCGCGGTGGTCGGCAAGATCAAGATTCTCGACGAGAACGACAACGAGCTTCCCGCCGGGGAGATCGGCGGCGTCTATTTCGCCGACGCGCCGGTGTTCGCCTATCACAACGACCCCGACAAGACGCGGCGCGCCTACAATGCGCGCGGCTGGTCGACGCTCGGCGACGTCGGCTACGTCGACGCGGAAGGCTATCTCTACCTCACCGACCGCAAGGCCTACATGATCATCTCGGGCGGCGTGAACATCTACCCGCAGGAGACCGAGGACGTGCTGATTACCCATCCCGCGGTCTCCGACGTCGCCGTGTTCGGAATCCCGAACGAGGAGATGGGCGAGGAGGTCAAGGCGGTGGTGCAGCCGCACGACTTCAACCGCGCCGGCAAGCCGCTCGAGGCCGAGCTGATCGCGTTCTGCAGGCAGCATCTGTCGCCGATCAAATGCCCGCGAACCATCGACTTCGAGCCGGAACTGCCGCGCACGCCCACCGGCAAGCTGGTCAAGCGGCACCTGCGCGATCGCTACTGGCCGGCGGCGCGAAAAGCGCCCGCATCCTAAAAATCCCCAGACCGCAACCGCGCACGACAGCGGCCATAATCTCTCCACAACGATTATGCACGGTTCCGAAACAGGGGCTGGGCTGGAACATAGAGATGCGCGGCGTTCTGTGTTAAGCGGAGCGGGGTTGTCTTCTCTCGCAAAACGATTCGAAAGGCCGCGATGCTGAAATTCCTATGCGTAACCGCTGTCCTGCTTGCCTCCGTACCCGTCGCGATGGCGGAGACCTCGAAGCCGCAACGCAGCGGGACCCCCGAAGAGCAAAAGGCCTGCGCCAAGGACGTCGCCC
>JBKQQE010000454.1:0-5676 GCA_052326245.1 Xanthobacteraceae bacterium
GCCGTGGCGGGCGCCACGACCGGGGTGATGTCTTGCGGCGCCCCGGCGACGTTCGCGACCTGGATTTTCGCGTCGGGGGCTGCGTCTTTCCTGGCTTCGGTTCTGGCTTGCGGTTTGTTCTGCGGGGGTTCGGCAGGTTTCGCCGCAACCTTTTCCGCGTTCTTGTCCTGCACTTTTTCCGGCGTTTTTTCCTGCGCCTTGTCTTGGATTTTGTCTTGGGGTTTCTCGCGGTGGTCGGCGACGGCTGGTGCGCCCGGACCGGCCTCCACCAGTCGCGGCGCGGCGGGATCCGGCGGCGCGTAAACCGTGGACGAGGACAGCGGTATCCGCTGGGATTCTGCAGCTGCCGCGGCGCGCGCGCCGGGGGCGGCGCGCGGGCCTTGCGCTGGCGGCGCTGCGTCAGCGTCGGGCTGGGAGACGCTGTCGGCGACATGGGCGGGCATCACCGGCGGCGCCGCAATCACCGGCGGCGGCAGCGTCAGCGGCACGGTTGCCGACAGCAGCACCAGCGAGGCGGGCAGGCTCTGCCGCGTCACCGCGCCGGTCACGGAGTCCAGGCCCTGTTCCAGCACCGTCACGCGCGCGTAAAGGCGGTCGCGGTCGCTGCTGAGGGTCTCGATTTCCGATGCGAGCCGACGGTTTTCGGCCTGGCCTTCCCTGGCGGTCCGCTGCAGCTGCTGCGACTGCCGTACCAGATCGGCCGCCGCCAGTTGCTCGCGGCGCCCATCCTGCGACCAATGCACGGTCAGCATCGCGATCACCAGCGCGCCGACCGTGCCCGCCGCCCAGGATCCCAGCCGCAGCATCGTCCGCCGGTCCCACTGGGGTTCGTCGGCGAGAAAATTGCTCAGCCAGCGCAGACGATCGTCCGCGAGAAGGCCGACAAGCTGGCGGTATTCATTGTTCATTCAGCGCAATGCCATCAACGACGTCTGCCTGTGAAATCCGACATGGCGCAGCCGGGCAGCGCGGCCGCGGCCCTGTCTCGATCCCAGCTCACGACCGTGCAATCAAATCCCCTTGGTCCGAATGGTGCCGTCATCCAAGCCGCGTCATTCAACAAGCCACATCACCCGCGCCCCTGGCGAACCCGGGCCCGAGCCTTCGATGCGTGACCGTGCGACGGCCCGACGGTATGACGGCCTGACCGGGTCCGAACCGCGCCAAGCCGTGTTCCGAGGCAATTGGCGGCCTGTTGTGAAATCTCCATCGCGGCGCAAGATCGCATTGTGATTCGTGGCCGCCCGCCGAATCATTGAAAAAGTCTAACAGGAACGCGGTCTTCGCGCTTCGCGCAAACGGCGGCCGCAAGGCTCTTTTGTCGCCGGGCCGGCTCGGCTATGACGCTGTCGACGCCCGATACCGCGGTTGCAGGAATTCGAATGACCGGAAGCACCGGAAAAGCCGGAAGAAGCAGTCTCACCATCGTGCTGGCAGCCGGGGAAGGCACCCGGATGCGTTCGTCCTTGCCGAAGGTGCTGCACCCGGTTGCCAACCAGTCGCTGCTCGCCCATGTGCTTGCCGCCGCACCACACGGCGAGCGATCGGCGCTGGCGGTGGTCGTCGGTCCGGGTCATCAGGCCGTCGCCGACGAGGCGCGGCGCGTGCGTGCCGATGCGCAAACCTTCGTGCAGCACGAACGTCGCGGAACGGCCCACGCGGTGCTTGCCGCGCGCCAGGCGATGGTCGCCGGCGCCGACGACGTGCTGGTTGCGTTCGGCGATACGCCGCTGATTTCGCGCCAGACTTTCGAACGGTTGCGCGCGCCGCTGGCGGACGGCGCCGCTCTGGTGGTGCTCGGCTTTCGCGCCGCCGACCCGACCGGGTATGGCCGGCTGATCGTGCAGAACGGCCGGCTCATCGCGATCCGCGAACAGGCCGACGCGAGCGACGCCGAGCGGGCGATCACGCTGTGCAACGCCGGCGTGATGGCGTTCGACGGCCGACGGGCGCTGTCCATCGTCGAGAAGATCGGCAATGCCAATGCGAAGAGCGAATTCTATCTGACCGACGCGGTCGCCATTGCGCACGAGCTTGGATTGAAGGCGGTGGTGATCGAGACCGACGAGGACGAAGTGCGCGGGATCAACACCAAGGCCCAATTGGCCGAGGCGGAAGCGGTGATGCAGCGCCGGCTGCGCGCGGCCGCGCGCGAAGCGGGGGTCACCATGGTCGCTCCCGAGACGGTTTTCCTGGCGGCGGACACGGTGTTCGGCAGCGACGTAACGGTGGAACCGTTCGTGGTGTTCGGCCCTGGGGTCAGCGTCGCCGACGGCGCGGTGGTGCACGCATTCTCCCATGTCGCGGGAGCGACCATCGGGGCCGGTGCGTCGGTCGGACCCTATGCCCGGCTTCGCCCCGGAACGACGCTGGGGGCCGGCGCGCGGATCGGCAATTTCGTCGAGACCAAGGCCGCGATCATCGAGGCCGGCGCCAAGGCGAACCATCTGACCTATCTCGGCGACAGCACCGTCGGCGCGGGCGCCAATATCGGCGCCGGCACCATCACCTGCAACTATGACGGCTTCGACAAGCACCGCACCGAGATCGGGGCGGGGGCCTTCGTCGGATCCAATTCGTCGCTGGTCGCCCCTGTGAAGATCGGTGCCGGCGCCTATATCGGATCCGGATCGGTGGTCACGCGGGATGTGCCCGCCGACGCGCTCGCGGTCGAGCGCAGCACGCAGACCGTCCGTGAAGGCTGGGCCAAGCGTTTTCGCGACATGAAGCGGGCGCGCAAGGAGCGCAAGCACGAGGCTGGTTAACCACAACCCGACGCCGGCGGTGTGGTGGGTGTGTTAATCGGCAATAATTCTTGAGCGCGGGCGTATCGCGGTTTTGGGTAAGAATTCGGTGCCCGCGAGTGTCCCGGTTCTAGCGTTTTGGCGATTTGGAGAAACGGATCCGCATGTGCGGCATTGTCGGAATCTTGGGGCGCGGCCCGGTCGCGGACCAGCTGGTGGACTCGCTGAAGCGCCTCGAATACCGCGGCTATGATTCCGCGGGAGTGGCGACGCTGGAGGGGGACCATCTCGAACGCCGCCGCGCCGAGGGCAAGCTGAAAAATCTCGAGGCGCGCCTGCGGGCATCGCCGCTTGCGGGCCACGCCGGCATCGGACACACCCGATGGGCGACCCACGGCAAGCCGACCGAGGCGAACGCGCATCCGCACGCATCCGACAATGTCGCCGTCGTCCACAACGGCATCATCGAGAATTTTCGCGACCTGCGCGAGATGCTGCAGAAGCTGGGGGCCCGCTTCAGCAGCGAAACCGACACCGAAGTGGTCGCCCACCTGGTGGAATCCTATCTGGTGCGGGGGCTGACGCCGCAAGACGCGGTGAGGTCGGCGCTGCCGCAGCTGCGCGGCGCTTTCGCGCTCGCCTTCGTGTTCAAGGGGCACCCCGACCTGCTGATCGGCGCGCGCAAGGGTTCGCCGTTGGCCGTCGGCTTCGGCGACGCTGAAATGTATCTCGGGTCAGACGCGATCGCGCTGGCGCCGCTGACCGACACCGTCAGCTATCTCGAGGACGGCGACTGGGTGGTGCTGACCCGCAACTCATCGGTGATCCGCAACGAACGCAACGAGGTGGTGCGCCGCGAGGTGCTGAAGTCCGGGGCCAACAGCCTGCTGGTCGACAAGGCCAACTACCGGCACTTCATGGCCAAGGAGATTCACGAGCAGCCCGAGGTGGTCGGCCATACGCTGGCGCGCTACGTCGACATGGCGGCCGAGCGGATTTCGCTGCCGCTGGCGCTGCCGTTCGATTTCCGCGACGTGCAGCGCGTCTCGATGACCGCTTGCGGAACGGCGAGCTATGCCGGCTTGGTCGCCAAATACTGGTTCGAGCGGCTGGCGCGGCTGCCGGTCGAGGTCGATATCGCGTCCGAGTTCCGCTACCGCGAGGCGCCGCTGCGCGCCGGCGACCTGGCGATTTTCATCTCGCAATCGGGCGAGACCGCCGACACGCTCGCGGCGCTGCGCTACGCCAAGCAGCAGGGCGTGCATACGCTGTCGGTCGTCAACGTGCCGACCTCGACCATCGCGCGCGAAAGCGAAGCGGTGCTGCCGACGCTGGCGGGGCCCGAGATCGGCGTCGCCTCCACCAAGGCCTTCACCTGCCAGCTCACGGTGCTGGCGGCGCTGGCGGTCGCGGCGGGCAGGGCGCGCGGCACCCTGTCGGAGGACGACGAAGGCCGGCTGACGCGCGCACTGATCGAGGTGCCGCGGCTGATGGCCGCGACGCTTGCGATCGAGCCGCAGATCGAAAAGCTGGCGCGGGATATCGCCAAGAGCAAGGACGTGCTCTATCTCGGCCGCGGCACCAGCTATCCGCTGGCGCTGGAGGGCGCGCTCAAGCTGAAGGAAATCTCCTACATCCACGCCGAGGGATACGCGGCGGGCGAACTCAAGCACGGGCCGATCGCGCTGATCGACGAGCACATGCCGGTGGTGGTCATCGCGCCCTACGACCGCGTGTTCGAGAAGACCGTCTCGAACATGCAGGAGGTCGCCGCCCGCGGCGGCAAGATCATTCTGATGACGGATGCGCGCGGCGCCGCGGAGGCGACCGTGGAGTCGCTGGTCACCATCATTCTGCCCGACATGCCGGCGACGGTGACGCCGCTGGTCTATGCGATCCCGGTGCAACTGCTCGCCTATCACACCGCGGTGATCATGGGCACCGATGTCGATCAGCCGAGGAACCTGGCGAAATCCGTCACGGTTGAATAGCGCGGCCATCGCGGCAGCCCGTGGGCCTGGCGCTGGGATTTCCCGAGCCTGTCCGCCGCCAAAAACGCTCTGGCACCGGGAAAAGCGTGCTATAGAGCCGGGCGCAGCCGCGGTGTGAATTGTGGCAATTGATCTGGATGAACAATGACTTCAAGTGAAAAGCCGCAACTGCCGGGTGCCGACTTTATCCACCCTGCGCCCGATGCGCCACGCGGCTTCATGGCGGGGGTCCGCAACAACTTTCTGACCGGGCTGATCGTCGCGGGTCCGGTCGCGATCACCATTTACTTGACCTGGTGGTTCGTCACCTGGGTGGACGGTTTCGTGCGCCCGTTCATTCCGGTGAACTACCGGCCCGAGACCTACCTGCCGTGGGGCATTCCCGGGTCCGGCATGGTGGTCGCGTTCCTGGCGCTGACGCTGCTCGGTTTTCTGACGCGGAATCTGATCGGGCGCACGCTGGTCGAGCTGGGCGAGCGTCTGCTCGGGCAGATGCCGGTGGTGCGTGCGATCTATCGCGGGTTGAAGCAGGTGTTCGAAACGCTGTTCTCGGGCAACGGATCGAGCTTCCGCAAGGTCGGGCTGGTCGAATTTCCGTCGCCGGGAATGTGGTCGATCGTGCTGATCTCGCAAACACCGGGAGGCTCGATCGCGGAAAAGCTGCCGGGCCAGCAGGAGTATATTTCGGTGTTCCTGCCCTGCGCGCCGAACCCGACCACGGGCTTTTTCTTTTACGTGCTCAAGGCCAGCGTCATCGAGGTCGATATGAGCGCCGAGGACGCCGCCACCCTGATCATGTCGGCGGGCGTCGTGCAGCCGGGCGGCGATCCGGCCAAGAAGGTTGCGGCCCTCGCCGAGTTGGCGACTGCGGCGCGTGCAGCCAATACGACGGCACCCAGCGAGACGGCGGCGGCAAAATAAGCTGGCGCCACGCCCCTCAT
>JBKQQE010000455.1:0-3618 GCA_052326245.1 Xanthobacteraceae bacterium
GGCCTTCGAGATTCCGCTGGCGTTTCTGATGGACCCGGTCAATCATCAGCGTCACAGCAAGGAATGGCGGGGGATCATGCGCTCCTATTACGCCATGCCGTTTGCGGACCGATATGTATGGGGCGCCACCGCAGGAATCCTGCGCGTGCTTTACGAGCGGATCATCGTCTAGTGTCCCGGTTCGGAAATTTCCCCAAGACTTGCGGCGATTTCCGGGAGGGGAATTTCCAACCCATGACCACAACCAAATCCGACACAGCTTCCGCTACCAACCCGGGGCATTAGCCATGATCCGGCAGGTGCTGACGGAAGTCGGCATTTTCCTCATACCATTTGCCGCCTACGCGCTGTTTCTGGTCCTTACCCGCGCCGGCGTGGTGCAGCCGCAGTCGTGGTCGGGCCCGGTGATGCTGCGGCTGGCGCTGGTGGCGCTGGTGTTCGTGCTCGGAAGCCTTCTTCTGCTGGTGCATTTCACCGGCGCGCCGGCCCATTCGACCTACGAGCCGGCGCGTCTGGAAAACGGCCGGCTGGTGCCAGGAACCGAGCGATGACCGTTGCGCTGCTGCGCGATCCCTCCTGGCTCTCGGCCGATCCCATCGGCCGGGTGCTGGCGCTGCTGAACGGCGGCGGCGAGGAGGCGCGGGTGGTCGGCGGCGCGGTGCGCAACGATCTGATGGGCTACGCCATCGAGGAGGTCGACATCGCCACCACGGCGCTGCCCGAGGAGGTGATGCGCCGCGCCGAAGGCGCCGGCATCAAGGCGGTGGCGACCGGCATCGAACACGGCACGGTGACGCTGGTGGTCGACGGCAAGCCGTACGAGATCACCACGCTGCGCGAGGACGTCGAGACGTTCGGCCGCAAGGCCAAGGTGGTGTTCGGGCGCGACTGGGTCGCCGACGCCAGGCGCCGCGACTTCACCATCAACGGCCTGTCCGCGAGCGTGGATGGGGTGGTGCATGACGACGTCGGCGGCATCGCCGACATCGCCGCGCGCCGGGTGCGCTTCATCGGCGATCCGGAACTGCGCATCGCCGAGGACTACCTGCGCGTGCTGCGGTTCTTCCGCATCCACGCCGCCTATGGCGCGGGCGACCCCGATCGCGCCGGCTACCTCGCCTGCGTCAAGGCGCGGGCGGGCCTGGCGACGCTGTCGGCGGAACGCATCCGCATCGAAATGCTCAAGCTCGTGGTCGCCCCGGGCGCCGTCGAAGCCCTGCAGGCGATGGAGGATGGCGGGCTGTTGCAGGCGGTGCTGGGAGGGGTGGCCTATCACGGCCCGTTCGCGGCGATGCTCGGCGTCGAACAGAGCCTGGGGCAATCGCCCGACGCGGTGCTGCGGCTGGGCGCGCTCGCCGTCGCGGTCACCGAGGACGCGCGCCGGCTGGCGCTGCGGCTGCGGCTGTCGAACGCCGAAGCGAAACGGCTGGATTCCATGGGCCATCGCTGGTGGCGGCTCGCCGGCATGGACGACGCGGTGGCGCGGCGGCGGCTGTACCGGCTCGGCGCGGAGCGCTATCGCGACCGCATCATGCTGGCCTGGGCGCGGGCGGGGCGCGGCGCGGACACCGCGCGCTGGCATGAACTCACGAGCCTGCCCGACCGCTGGACCGCGCCGAAATTCCCGCTGAAGGCGGCCGACATGATCGCGCGCGGCATCGGCGAGGGGCCGGCGCTCGGCCATATTCTCACGCTCGCCGAAGATGCCTGGCTCGCCAGCGACTTCACCAGCGACGCCGACGCGATCCGCAAGATCGCCGACGACACCGTGGCCCGCTTCACCCGCGAGCACAGGCTGTAACTCGGCCTCAACTCCGATTGACTCGTCATGCCCGGCCATAGCAGTCCGCCTTGCGCAGACTGCGTAAACTTGTCTGCGCTGCCGGGCATCCACGCCTTCACGATATCTCAGCAAGTAAGACGTGGATGGCCGGGACAAGCCCGGCCATGACGGAGAATTGTTCAGTCGCGCGTCGTCACACCCCGCCTCACGGCCACTTCACCTCGGGCGGCATCGACGACAGGATCGAATCCACATTGCCGCCGGTCTTCAGCCCGAAGATGGTGCCGCGGTCGTACAGCAGGTTGAATTCGACGTAGCGGCCGCGGCGCACCAGCTGCTCCTCGCGGTCGGCGGCGGTCCAGGGCTGCGCCATGTTCCGTCGCACCAGCTGCGGATAGATCGCGAGGAAGGCGCGGCCGACGTCCCGGGTGAAGGCGAAATCCGCGTCCCAGCCGCCGCTCTCCAGCCAGTCGTAGAAGATGCCGCCGATGCCGCGCGGCTCCTTGCGGTGGGGCAGGTAGAAATACTCGTCGCACCAGGTCTTGAACTTGTCATAGGGCGCCACCGCCGCATGGGCGTCGCAGGCGGCGCGGAACGCGGCATGAAACGCCACCGTGTCGGGATCGTCCTGGGTGCGGCGCCGGTCCAGCACCGGCGTGAGGTCGGCGCCGCCGCCGAACCAGGCCTTGGTGGTCACCACGAAGCGGGTGTTCATGTGCACCGCGGGCACATGGGGATTGCGCATGTGCGCGATCAGCGAAATGCCCGAGGCCCAGAACCGCGGATCCTCCGCCGCGCCGGGAATCTGGCCGCGGAATTCCGGCGCGAACTCGCCATGGACGGTGGAGCAATGCACGCCGACCTTCTCGAACAGCCGGCCGCGCATCACCGACATCACCCCGCCGCCGCCGGCCGCGCCGCTGTGGTCGGTGCGGCTCCACGGCGTGCGGACGAAGCGCCCGGAGGCGCCGGGATAGAGGTTGGCGGTCGCCTCGTCCTCGAGCGTCTCGAACGCCGCGCAGATCTCGTCGCGCAGCCGCTCGAACCAGGCCCTGGCCAGCTGCTTGCGGGCCTCGATGTCGGTGGTCGTCATGGCACCCTCATGGACATGGTCATGGTCTGGCCTCACCGTGGACGGCGCCGCCGGTCTGGCGCAAGGCCTCGCCGAGCGTCATCGCCGCCGCCATCGCCACGTTGAGCGACCGCAGCCCCGGCGCGATCGGGATCACCAGGCGTTCGTCGGCCGCCGCGGCGACCTCGTCGGGAACGCCGGCCGATTCCCGGCCGAACAGCAAAATGTCGGCGGCCTCGAACCGAAAGTCGAGATAGGGGCGGGCCGCCCGGGTCGAGAGCAGCACCAGCCGGCCGCCGTCGCGGCGGCGCCAGGCCTCGAATTCCGCCCACGAGACGTGACGCCGGATCTCGACCTGGTCGAGATAGTCCATCCCGGCGCGGCGGAAATGGCGGTCGCTGACCGGGAAGCCGGCGGGCTCGATGATATGGGCCTCGACCTGGAGGCAGGCGCACAGCCGCAGAATCGTTCCGGTGTTCTGGGGGATGTCGGGTTGAAACAGCGCGATCCGCATCCCTCGAAGCCTTTCCAGAAAGGACCGGCGTGGGCCAAAAACCACGGCGGGGCGTGGTTTTCGTGCATCGCCTGAAAGTCTGCCGATAGCGGGCTTGCGCTTGTCCGGCAAGGGTGCCAATAGAACGATTCTGGACTGCGTGTTCCGGCCGCTTTGCGTCGGAAGATGCGGCCATTCTGCCACCGCGGGGGGCCCGCGGGCACCGGGTCTCCCACCGGATCGCGCCAACTATCAGCGATACCGGACGGT
>JBKQQE010000456.1:0-3186 GCA_052326245.1 Xanthobacteraceae bacterium
CGTCGGACTCGAGCGACTCGCACATCTCGAGCAGCGTCTTGGCGCCGGCCTTCTCGGTGGCGACGCGCAACGCCTCGAGCTGACGGGTCTGCTAGCGCCGCAGGATCAGTTGCTGTTTGAAGGTCGCAAGCGCACGCGCCAGCGAACCGATCTCGTCGCCCTGGGACAAGCCCGGCACGTCGGTGTCGAGATTGCCCTCGGCGACGCTGCCCACCGCCGCGACCATCACCGTCAGCGGCCTCACCACGCCGCGCCGCACCACGAATATCGCAAGCGTGACGCCCGCCGCAACTCCGGTCAGGCAAAACCCGATCAACTGCAGCAGGCACTTCCAGTAGAAGGCCTCGAGGTCGCGGCCGATCTGCGAAATCCTGACGCTGCTTTCCTCGACAAGCCTCGAAAGCGTCTCGTTGAGCTTGCTGCGGTTCGACCGGTTCGCCTCGTTGTCGCCGAACGAACGCGCCTCCTTAAGATCAGCCTCCCGGGAGAGACGAACAAGCTCGGTTCGGAACCGGATGAACTCCCCCACCCTGGCTGCGGCCTCGTCGAATTTTTCACGCTCGCCGGCGGGCGCGAGCGCCAGCCACGCGGCGGTTCGCTGCTGCAGGACGTCAAGCGACTTCAAAAGGGCGGACGCGAATTTCTCGGCTTCGTTCCGCTCGGTCGACATGTAGATGCCGCGGGAATCCATCACCGCCGCCGTCACCGCCCTGTCCATCTGCTCGCCCAGCAGCGCGCGTTCCGACGCCCGGGTCATCGCAGCGACTTGCTCGTGATAGGACAGCACGCCGAAGATGCCGAGGCCGGTCGCAAACAGCGCGACCGCCGCGAGCGCCGCGACGATCCCCAGGATTTTCGCCTGGATACCGAAGCCGCGGATGCGGGAATGGGCCGCCGCGTGACCGAACGGAACCGGGCGCGGGTCGGCCGCGACGTGGGCATTGATCGCGCTCAAATGTGCACCTCGAATGACGGTACGCCATCTCGCCGCCTCAGCCAGCGTCAGGCTGCCTCCACATTATGCAGACCATATTAACCGGTGGTTTAGCATGGCGCCCGCAACCGCAAGCTACTTACAAGCGCGCCGGTAAAATGTGCTTCGGCGGCGCGTCCCGCCGGGGCCGAGGATCACCTTCGTGAACGCGCAGGCCGGCCCGTGATGCGCGCGCTGTCAGCGCTCCGCCCGGCCGATCACGTCCATGAGCTCGGCGATCTTGTTGCGTTGGTCGGCGCGGTTGCCGCTGCGAATGGCGTGCTCGACGCAATGGGCGACATGGTCCTTGAGGATTTCCTCCTCGGCCCGCCGCAGCGCCGCGCGCACCGCGGCGATCTGGGTGACGACGTCGATGCAATAGCGGTCCTCGTCGACCATGCGCGACAGGCCGCGCACCTGCCCCTCGATGCGGCTGAGGCGCTTTTTCACGGACGTCTTGATCGGCTCCTGCATGGGCGCTATATACCCCTACTGGGTACAGGTTTCAAGCGGAGAGTGGCGATGGCTGCGGCGGATCATTCTGGAGCTCCGGGCGGAGCGGACGGCGGCGGCTCGACAGCGCAGGCCGCGGCAGCACAGTCATGCTGCGGCGGCCATGCCGCGCCCCCTCGCGACGATGCACATCGGCATCACGCCCACCATGGTCACTATCAAACCGGCCGCGCTCAGCACAGCCCGCCGCAGCAGGGCGCCTCCACCGCACGCGACCCGGTGTGCGGCATGAGCGTCGACCTCGCCGCGGGCAAGCCGCGTTTCGTCCATCGCGGCGAGACCTACCACTTCTGCTGTGAGCGCTGCCGGAGCAAGTTCGCCGCCGATCCGGCGGCCTATCTGGGGGACGCGCCGCCCCGCGCCGAGGCCCCGGCGGGCGCAATCTTCACCTGTCCGATGCATCCGGAGATCCGCCAGCTCGGCCCCGGCAGTTGTCCGATTTGCGGCATGGCGCTGGAAGCCGAGACGGTGACGCTCGACACCGGCCCCGATCCCGAACTGGCGGACATGACCCGCCGTTTCTGGATCGGACTTCTGCTGGCGTTGCCGGCGGTCGTCCTCGAAATGGGCGGACATTTCGCCGGATCCCAAGGTCTGCTCGAACAGCACCTTGCCAACTGGATCGAGCTCGCCTGCGCCACACCCGTCGTGTTCTGGGCGGGCTGGCCGTTCTGGGTCCGCGGCTGGCAGTCGCTCGTGACGCGCCATCTCAACATGTTCACCCTGGTCGCCATGGGCACCGGCGTGGCCTACGGCTACAGCCTGATCGCGACGCTCGCGCCAGGGGTGTTTCCCGCCGCGTTCCGCGGCCATCACGGCGCCGTCGCGGTCTATTTCGAGGCCGCCGCGGTGATCACGGTGCTGGTGCTGCTCGGCCAGGTGCTGGAATTGCGGGCGCGCGCGGCGACCTCGGGCGCGATCAAGGCGCTGCTCGGCCTGGCGCCGGCCACGGCGCGCCTGGTCGACCAGACCGGCGCCGACCGCGAGGTCGCGCTCGACAGCGTGATGGTCGGCGATCTGCTGCGGGTACGCCCCGGCGACAAGGTGCCGGTCGACGGCACGCTGACCGAGGGCCGGTCGGCGCTCGACGAATCGCTGATCACCGGCGAATCGATGCCGGTCGCGAAGGAGCCCGGCGCCCGGGTCATCGCCGGCACCATCAACCAGTCCGGCGGCTTCCTGATGCGCGCCGAAAAGATCGGGCGCGACACCCTGCTGTCCCAGATCGTGCAGATGGTGGCGCAGGCCCAACGCTCTCGCGCGCCGATCCAGCGGCTCGCCGACCGCGTCGCCGGCGTTTTCGTGCCGACCGTGATCGCCGTGGCAGTCCTCGCCTTCGCGGCCTGGGCCCTGTTCGGACCGGAGCCGCGGCTGGGCTTCGGCCTCGTTGCAGCCGTCAGCGTCTTGATCATCGCCTGTCCCTGCGCGTTGGGTCTTGCGACCCCGATGTCGATCATGGTCGGCGTCGGCCGGGGCGCGCGCGCTGGCGTCCTGATCAGGAACGCGGAAGCGCTGGAACGGATGGAACGGGTCGACACCCTGGTCGTCGACAAGACCGGAACGCTGACGGAAGGAAAGCCGCGGGTGGTTGCGATCGTGCCGCTTCCCGGGCACGACGAGAACGACATCCTGCGTCTGGCCGCCAGCGTCGAGCGCGCCAGCGAGCACCCGCTGGCGGATGCGATCGTGCGCGCCGCGAC
>JBKQQE010000457.1:0-7897 GCA_052326245.1 Xanthobacteraceae bacterium
AAGACGTGGATGCCCGGCAGACCTTAGTCCTGGCGATCCGTCGAAGACGGATCGCGCTGGCCGGGCATGACGCAGATTTGGCATGAGCGCCGTCACCAAACAGTAGGCCCAATCGCTGGACCATGACTCGCTCAACTCTCCCTCACCATCGTTTGTCGACAAGGTAGTCGTCTGTCTCGGTCGCGTCCGGCGCAATCCTGAAATGCGACCGGGCGGTTCTCATCGGCCGCGCCGCCGGTTGCGCCGCCGACCCGGCGCCGCTATCGCCATGGTCCCTTCACAGAGCGCCATTAGCATCGCGCGGTCGGGAACAGGCGCACTAGCGAATCGGAGACCCCCATGGCGACCATATTTTTCCCTCGCGGTGCGATGGACCGCCGCAGCCTGCTGAAAACCGCCGCGGCGGCCGGGCTCGTCACCGCCGGCCTGCCGCTGCTGCGGCCCTCCCCGGTGCGGGCACAGTTCAAGTCCAATCCCTTCACGCTCGGCATCGCCTGCGGCGATCCATCACCCGACGGCTTCGTGATCTGGACCCGGCTGGCGCCGGAGCCGCTAGAGCCGCGCGGCGGCATGGCGGAAGCGCCCGTCGAGGTGACGTGGCAGGTGGCGACCGATCCGGCGATGGCGCAGGTGGTGCGCTCCGGCACGGCGGTGGCGCGCATCGAGGTGGCGCACAGCGTCCATGTGGAGTTCGAGGGCCTCGAGCCCGGCCGCGACTATTTCTACCGCTTCCGCGCCGGCGACGCCGAGACCGCGATCGGCCGCGCCCGCACGCTGCCCGCGCCAGGCGCGGCGGTGAACGAACTGCGCTTCGCGTCGGCCGGCTGCCAGCAGTGGGAGGGCGGCTACTACACCGCCTGGCGCGGCATCGCCGACGACCATCTGGACTTCGTGTTCCACTACGGCGACTACATCTACGAGCGCCCCTATGCCGCCACCAGCCTCGGCGGCAAGCCGGTGGCGCGGGCGATGCCGCAGGATTTTGCGACCTGCTACACGCTCACCGACTACCGCCGCCGCTACGCGCTGTACAAGACCGATCCCGACCTGCAGGCCGCGCACCTGTCGTGTCCGTTCCTGTCGAGCTTCGACGACCACGAGGTCGCCGACAACTGGGCGGCGACGACGGATCCGAAGAACACCCCGGCGGAGGCCTTCCTGGTGCGCCGCGCCGCCGCCTTCCAGGCCTGGTACGAGCACATGCCGGTGCGCCGCGCGCTGATGCCCTATGGCCCCGACGTGCTGGCCTATCGCCGCTTTCCGATCGGAACGCTGGCCGACATTTCGGTGCTCGACACCCGGCAGTACCGCTCCAAGCAGCCCTGCGGCGACGGCTTCAAGGCGAACTGCGCGGAGGCCGACGAGGCCAGCCGCACTATGATGGGCGAGCGGCAGGAGGCCTGGCTGGCCGAGGGCCTGCGCGCCAGCCGCGCGACCTGGCAGGTGCTGGCGCAGCAGGTGCTGTTCGGGCATTTCGACTGGCGCACGCTGCCGTGGGTGACGGAAACCGCGGCGCCGGCGGTCGACCTCGATGCCTGGGACGGCGCCACCGCCGCGCGCGAGCGCATGCTGAAGCTCTGGCGCGAGGCCAGGGTGACGAACCCGGTGGTGCTCACCGGCGACCTGCATCGCGGCGTGGCGCTGGACCTGCACGCCGACTGGCGCGATCCGTCCTCGCCGTGTCTCGGCGTCGAGTTCCTCGCCACCTCGATCGCCTCCGGCGGCGACGGCGTCGCGACCATGCCGAACGGCCCGACCATGTACGCCAACAACCCGCATCTGAAATACATCAACGAGCTGCGCGGCTATCACCGTCACACCGTGACGCCGCAGCATTGGCAGGCCGATTTCCGCGTGGTCGAGCGTATCAGCACGCCGGGCCTGCCGGTGACCACGGTGAAATCGCTGGCGGTCGAGGCGGGCAGGCCGGGCCTGGTCGACGCCTGAGCCGGGAGCTCAAAACATCCGCGCCACCACGTCCGACCAGACGGCGACCGCGGTGATGAAGAGGACGACGGAAGCAAAGCAAGCGACTTCCTCGATGATGCTGAAAAACATGAGCTGAAATCCTTCGACGCAACGAAAACAACAGGTGGCGGGAGCGCCACGTCGAACTGGTTTGCAGCTTCCGTGCCACGGCGTTTGTGCAGCGTTGTGAACGGCTTGCCCGCCCGGCAACGGTTTCTTCACCATGTTGCGCGCGGTCCGCACCCGGCAATCGGGAAGAAAGTTCCGGGTCGGAGTCGGCAACGCGCGCGCTGATTCAGGGCCGCGGCGGCGCCTTCAGCACCATGCGCTCGTCGTAGTCGGCGAGCTTCGGATAGGTCAGCACCGGCGCGGTCGCGAGCCCCAGCACGCGCTCGCGATAGCGCGCGAGATGGGCCGCGCGGTCCTCCGCCGAGATCCGCACCGGCGAATGCACCAGGAACGGTTCGACCACGGTGAAGCCGGTGAAATACAGCATGCCGTGGTTGACCGGATACAGGATCGAGCCGATCGGCCCGCTCAGCCCGTGCTCGGAATACATCGACGCCGGCCCGCCGATGGTGAGCGAGCACATCGCCCGCTTGCCGGCGAACACGCCGTTGTCGTACCACTTGCCGCCGCCATAGACGCGGCCGCCGGAGACGAACACGCGGTCGATCCAGCCCTTGAGAATGGCCGGCAGCCCGAACCACCACAGCGGAAACTGCAGGATCAGGGCGTCGCACCAGTCGAGCTTTTCGATTTCGGCCTTGATGTCGCCGGCGAGCCCGTCATGGGTGACCGCGTGCGCCTCCTCGGCCTGCTGCCGGTAATAGTCCGGATCGTGGGTGGTGGTGAAGTTGCGCCGGTCCGACACCGGGTTGAACGCCATGGCGTAGAGGTCGGAGACGACCACCTGGTGCCCCGCCGCCGTCAGCGCCTCGGTCGCGGCGCGGGTCAGCGCGCCGTTGAAGCTGTTCGGCTCGGGATGGGCGTGAACGATGAAGACGCGCATGGCGGCGATGCTCCGGGCGAGGGGAGTGGCTGTTCACGCTAGCGCGGCGGAGGCCGCCGCGGCCAGTGCAAACCGGAGGCGAAAGCGCATTCCCGGCATGGCGGAAATGTCCCGCCGGCAGGCCAATTGGCTTGACCGCGCGCCACCGAGACAACACCCTGAGCATCCATCGGGAGGCATGGTGTCAGGCCGGCCCGGGAGCGCGGCGTCGCCGCCCGCGTGCGGCCAACACCATCGAAGACAACAACACCACAAAAGCGAAGAGCAGACATGAACGCGCCAGTGACGCTCAAGGAGCCCGCCCCGCGGGCCGCTACCGAACCGTCGACCGAACATTTCGATGTGCTGATCGTGGGCGCCGGGATTTCCGGCATCGGGGCCGCCTACCACCTGACCAAGCAGTGCCCGGGCACCAGCTTCGTCGCGCTGGAATCCCAGGACAGCTTCGGCGGCACCTGGCTCACCCATCGCTACCCGGGCATCCGCTCCGACAGCGACCTCTACACCTTCGGCTATCGCTTCAAGCCGTGGACCGGGCCGCCGATCGCCACCGCGGCCGAAATCCGCAGCTATCTCGGCGAGGTGATCGCCGACAACGACCTGGCGCGCCACATCCGTTACCGCCACCAGATCGCGTCGGCGTCGTGGTCGAGCGCCGACAAGCAGTGGACGATCGAGGCGCGGCGCGGCGACGACGGCGCCACCATGCGGTTCACGGCGAATTTCCTCTGGATGTGCCAGGGCTACTACCGGCATTCCGAGGGCTATACGCCGCGGTGGGCCGGCATGGCGGATTTCAAGGGCCGCATCGTGCACCCGCAGACCTGGCCGGAGGATCTCGACATCCGCGACAAGTCCGTGGTGGTGATCGGCTCGGGCGCCACCGCCGCGACCCTGATCCCGGCGATCGCGGCGGACGCCAGGCACGTCACCATGGTGCAGCGCTCGCCGACCTATTTCATCACCGGGCGCAACGTCAACGAGCTCGCCGACATGCTGCGCGCGCTGCAGATCGACGAGACCTGGATCCACGAGATCGTGCGCCGCAAGATCCTGTACGACCAGGCCACCTTCACGCGCCGCGCCTTCGAGGAGCCCGAGGTGGTGAAGCAGGAGCTGCTGTCCGGCGTGCGCGCCTATCTCGGCCCCGATGCCGATCTCGACACCCATTTCACGCCGCGCTACCGGCCGTGGCGCCAGCGCATCGCCTTCATTCCCGACGGCGACCTGTTCCGCGCGGTCAACAGCGGCAAGGCCTCGGTGGTCACCGGCGAGATCGAGTGTTTCACCGACAGCGGCCTGCGGCTGAAATCGGGCGAGGAACTGGCGGCGGACATCATCGTCACCGCGACCGGCTTCAACCTCAATGTGCTCGGCGACATCGCCTTCACCATCGACGGCAAGCCGCTGGATTTCGCCGAGACCGTGACCTATCGCGGCACCATGTTCACCGGCGTGCCCAACATGGCCTGGGTGTTCGGCTATTTCCGCGCCAGCTGGACGCTGCGGGCGGACCTGGTGGCGGACTTCGTCTGCGGGCTACTCAACCACATGAAGCGCAAGGGCGCCAAGACCGTGGTGCCGGCGCTGCGGCGAGAGGACGAGGACATGAAGCTCTCCCCGTTCATCGATCCGGAGAACTTCAACCCCGGCTACCTGATGCGCGGCATGCACCTGTTGCCGCAGCGTGGCGACAAGCCGGAATGGCAGCACAACCAGGACTACTGGGCCGAGAAGGACCAGTTCCCCGCCATCGATTTCGACGATCCGGCGTTCGTCTACGGCTGACGCGCAGCCTACCGGCAGCTAACCGGATGCGAGGAACGCCGTGACCGTGGCGATATAGCTGTCGAACAGCGGGTCCTGCGGCAGCACGACGTGATTTGCGCCCGCGATCTCGTGAAAGCGGGCGCCGGGAATCCCACGGGCGATCTCCCGGCTTCGCTCGGCCGGTATCCAGGCGTCATCGCGGCTGTGCAACACCAGCGTCGGCGCGCGAACCTGCGCCAGTTGCGCCGAGACGTCCACGTGGGCCAACATCCTCAGAATCCGAGCCGCCATCTCCCCCGACGTCGACATTCGTTGCAGCGCGTTGAGTTCCTGGATCTGGGCCGCGCTGGCATCGGGAAATCCGAGCGAGGTGAACAGCTGCCGGAATGCGGGATTGTCGCTGCCCCAGCCCTCCGCAACGAGAATAGCCATCGCCTCCACGGCGGCCGCGCGTTGCGGCGCCACCACCAGCGAGCCCCGCGCATAGCCGCCGGCGAGCACCAGCCTGGTGACCCGATCCGGATGCCGCGCGGCGTAGGCGATGGAGACCGCGGCGCCCTGCGACATACCGAGCAGAGCGAAGCGCTTGAGTTCCAGCGCGTCGACGATGGTCTCCATGTCGCTGACTGCGGCCTCGAATGAAATCTCGACATTGCGGTCGGAGAGCCCCATGCCGCGCGCATCGTAGCGGACCAGCTGGTGGGCTCCGGCAAGGGCGTCCAGCACCTCGCGCCAGACCGTGGTGCGCCAATCGTGCTCCACATGGCTCATCCAGACCGGCGCGCGAACCACGGGTGATCCTTCGCCCAGCGTGGCCAGCGCGAGATGGACACCGTCCGCCGTCCGGCAGTACTGGATCTCCTGGACCGGAAGCGTTGCCGTCGTTCGATCGCCAGTGGCCGGCGCGTCGCCGACAAACCGGTAGCCGCGACCCGAGACCGTGCGGACATAGCCGCGGCTGTCGCCGTCCTCGCCCAGCGCGCGGCGCAAGGCATAGACCTGCACCTGCAGATTGTTCTCTTCGACGATGAGGCCGGGCCAGACCTGCGCCATCAGCTCGGACTTCGTCACCAGCCCGCCATCCGCAGCGACGAGAGCGCAGAGCACGTCCAGCGCGCGTTCGCCCAGGGAAACGGCGGTTCCGTTCCTGAACAGGCGTCGTTTGCGCACGTCCAGCTTGAAGGGGCCGAAGGCGATCTCGGTAAGGGGCCGGCTGTTCATAGGCCTTTCAGAACTTTTCAGATCGTCCAACAACCTTAAACCCGATCGCCAGCTAAGGTCCATGCCCGTGACGCTCCGCGTGTCGCGAAGCTACAGCCCCAGGGAGGCCCCCATGATCGTCTTCAGCGTCTTCTATCCCGCCACCAATGGCGCCCGTTTCGATACCGACTACTACAACGCCACCCACATTCCGCTGGTGGAGTCGGCCTTCAAGTCGACCGGCCTTGCCGGTGTGCAGGTGTTTCACGGGCTCTCGGCCGGAGATGGCGGGCCGGCGCCTTACGTGGCGATGGCCCATCTGAGCTTCGAAAGCCCCGACGCGTTGCAGGCGAGCCTGACCGGACCGCGCGCGGCCGAAGTGTTCGGCGACATCGCCAATTTCACAACCATCCAGCCGCTGACTCAGATGAGCAACCCCCGTTAGGATAGCAGGGCGGTCGTTGGGAGGATGAACAATGTTCCCGGGGCGCGATGATGTAGAATTGCGACGCTCATCATCCACGGGAGCCTTTCCGCTTCGCAGAATCTGGCGGCAAAAATTCGAAACGGCAAACTGGTCGTGATTGAAGGGGCGGGCCACGTGCCGACCATCACGAGGCCCGCAGACGTGGCACAGGCGATCGAGAACTTCCTTGCGTGAGGCTCCAGACGGAAACGCGCCCATGAACACTCAGGATTTGCCAATAACCCGTTACGCATCCAGCGGCGACGTCAGTATCGCATATCAAACGATGGGGGACGGCCCCCTCGACATTATTCTGGTGCCCGGCTTCGTTTCGCACATTGAGTTCATGCATGAGTTGACCGGGTATACTGCTTTCTTGAAGCGGCTATCGGCCTTTGCACGCATCGTGACATTCGACAAAAGAGGTCAGGGTTTGTCCGACAGGGTGGCTGGCGTACCTTCGCTGGAACAGCGGATCGACGATGTTCGCGCCGTCATGGACGCAATCGGCTCACGCCAGGCCGCACTTTTGGGCTTCTCGGAAGGTTGCGCAATGAGCGTGATGTTCGCCGCCACGCATCCAGACCGCGTTTCCCACCTGATTCTCTACGGCGGCTTTGCTCGGTTTGCCGACAAATACGAAGATGTTCATGCTTTCGAAGAAATGATTTCAAAACGGACCCCATCATGGGGCGACGGATCGCTATTGAAAGCCGCCATTCCTGCTCAAAGCCACACCCCCGATCTGGTCGCTCAGTACGCCAAGCTCGAGCGACTTTCCGCTAGTCCTGGCGCGTTCAAGGCTATTATGCTGATGAACATCCAGATCGACATCAGATCGATCCTGCCAAGCGTGCGGGTTCCGACGCTTGTGCTTCATCGGAAGACCGACGCTATGTTGCCGGTCGAGTTGGGCCGCGATCTGGCAACGCATATTCCGGGCACCAAATACATAGAATATCCGGACGGAGGGCATGCGTTCTGGTTTGGCGACGTGGAGGGAATCCTCGGAGATATCGAGGAATTCATCACGGGGCATCGCGAGAGTGCGTCGAGCGATATCGAGCGAGTTCTCGCTACGGTTCTCTTTACCGATATCGTGGATTCGACCCGTAGCGCCGCCGAGATGGGCGATCTGACGTGGCATCGCTTGCTGGATCAACACGACCAAATGGCGAAGCAAATCGTGGAAAAGCATCGTGGCAATCTCGTTAAATCGACCGGCGACGGCATTCTGGCGACCTTCGATGGGCCGGGCCGTGCGGTCAGATGTGCGATGGCGTTCAGATCGGCCGCAGAACCACTCGGCCTGCGGCTACGGGCCGGTCTCCATACCGGCGAGATCGAGATCCGAGATGAGCGATGTGCGCGTACCCTCCCTGCTCGAGCGGCAAGGGGATTTCTCTCAAGATGTCGCCCAAGACGGCCCGCTCCTCAACCTGTTTGCCCCCGGCGGCCCTGCGCCGCTTCTGGGCAACAAA
>JBKQQE010000458.1:0-6930 GCA_052326245.1 Xanthobacteraceae bacterium
ATCGCAAGCCCGATCCGGCGCCGATGCGAGACCTTGCCCGCTTGCTTCAGCGCTGTCTTGACGGCCTCAAACACCCTGAGAAGTCCGCGGTGGAGGACCTCGTCGAGAATGGCCTCCTTGGAATCGAAATAATAATAGATGCTTCCAGCCTTGATCTCGGCGGTCGACGCGATCTGCCGCAGCGTGGTGGCCGAGTAGCCTTGGCGACGAAACAGCTTCGCCGCAGCCTCCAGAATTGAATCGCGTGACTTTTCGGATTTTGAAATCTGGGCGATATCGCCGGCCGCCGGTTTCTTCCTTGCCGGCCGGGACACGTGTTTCGATTCCGGCGCGCGGGGAGGGCTGGAAGTACGTCTGGGTTTGGATCTGACGCGCTGCCGGAGCCCGGAAACCAACAAAGACCGCCGCGTCGGATTCATGTTCAAAGCGCCTTCCGTTGCGGATTATTGGCGTAGCCAGTTGGCTTCGTCAACCGCCCGCCAATTCGAGCAAACGCATATGCGGCCGAAAGTTACGTTGCCGGGTTGACCAGGCGAACGCTCTCCGGACGGCGGGGCGTCGCAGGTGACGCACCGCCTCGATCATCTTCGCCCCGTCGATGGCGGTGGCAAATACGGCGGCCACGCCGCCCTAGCGCGACGTCCGCCGCCGTTCGGCCAGCGTGACGAGCAGTCCGTAGTGGTCGGACAGCGGGACCGGCTGGCCGAGGGATCCAGGCACGACAGCCTCTTGCAGCAGCACGTTCCCCGATCGTGCCTGCAGCGGGGATGCCGCGGAAATAAAGACATGATCAATGCGTTGGCTCGGCGCGTTCCCGAATCTGCCGTGCGCGTTGTTCGGGTTGTCGCGATCCCATGTGATGGCGCCTTGCGCCGCTGGCTCCGGATTCGCGGCGACAAACGTATCCACATAGCCGGCGCGGAGGATCCGCGCATATTCATCGGAGTTGACCTCGGGGCTGGCATTGAAATCGCCCGCCAGGACCACGCCCGGTCCTCCGGTTTTCGCCACCGCAAGCAGATGGTCGATGTCGCGGCGCAGGTTCGCCGGGCTTAGCGCGGAAGCGACCGGGCCGAACGGCATGCTCGCGGAAATGTGCACGTTGACAAACCGTGTTCGACCAAATGCCGGCAGTTCGATGTCGGCGACCAGCACGCCTTGCTGCCGACCCAGCGCCCTCCAATGCGGAAGGCGTGACGACGGCAGGAAAGCGGTTTGCAAAACGGGAAAGCGGGACAACAGCAGCAGGCCGCTTCCGACCGGCGACCATGTCTGGGGCGGCCGGGCACTATATGGATAGCGCTCGGACAGCGCCTCTGTTAGGAATTCGCGGTCGGCGCGACGATAGATTTCCTGAAGCGCGACGACGTCCGCGTCGATGGACGACAGCAGCCGGGGCGCGGCGGCGAGCCTGGCGTCGAGGTGCAGATCGATCGGTATTCGCCAACGCCCCGCCAACTCCAGGCAAAGCAGGCCGAGGTTGAGCGTCAACACGCTGACGCTGGTCGAACCAGGACGGGAATCCTGGCTGGGTGCTTGATTCATTGCATGTTGCCCGGGATATCGCGAAGCTGTCGGGGTGCAGGCGAGAGGTTAACAGGCCGAAGGAAGCGTTGCCGTGAACGAACGAACGTCGCCTGCCCCGGTATGGATCTATGCCGACGTCGTGTGCGATCTGTTTCACCACGGGCATGTCGAATTTTTTCGACGGGCCCGGGCCCTGGGCGATCGTCTCGTCGTCGGGCTGGTCGGGGATGCCGATGTGGGGAGCTACAAGCCGGCCCCGATCATGACGTTTGAAGAGCGGGCCGCCGTCGTGGAGGGATGCCGTTTCGTCGATCGGGTGCTGCAACAGCCGGCGCCGCTGCACTGCACCGCCGAATTTCTGGACAAGATCGGCGCGACGTACTGCTGTCACGGAGACGATATGACCGCGGAGCAGCTGCGTTATTGGTACGGTGATCTGGTGTCGGGCGGTCGTCTGAAGGTCGTGTCCTATACACCGAACATATCGACCCGTCTTATCGTGGCGCGGATCGGCGCGCGCGTGCGCGCGGAGGCCTCCGGACCGTAGGACGCCGGCCGTTGGACTGGCCTTGGGAATTTCTGATTCCTCCAGGCATCTTCGGTCAATCATGGGCGATCCAGTCGCCGTCACGATAGGAATGGTCGGGGGTCAGATAGTCGGCTCCGTAATAGCGAACAATGTAGGGCAGTGGATCCTTCAGGCAGGATACGACAAGGTCTTCCAGCGGCCTGTCCTCCAGCTCCGGCAGCTCGTCGACGTCGTCGCGCACCGGATAAGGGTTGAAGCGGGAGATATGGGTGAAGAGATCCACATCCAGGTGCCAGTACTCCCGGTTGATGGCGCCTCCCGGCAGTTTGATGACGAGACGCGCCATCGGGCCATTGAACGAGCACGAGTCGACCTGCGTGGCGACTGCTTCGCCGTGACGATCAAATCGCGGTCCGTTGCAGCTGTCGAGATCCCGTCTCACCACAAGGCGGATTTCGTGATCGCGCCAGGCTGGCTGGCTCTTGAGCTCATCGTTGAACATGCATCCGCCCGCGCGACCGGGCAATCCATGCAGGATTTCCATCCCCGATCGGCCCACGACCACGTCCACGTCCCGATCATAGGGAATGAGGCGCTGGTTGCGGAGCTGGCCGAGCAAGGTGCCCCAGTAGATCGAATAGGGAATATCGTACTTTCGGGACAGATCGATCCAGGCGCGCAAGAGCGGGAGAAACACGTCCTGCGCGAGAGGGTTCTCATGTGTCGCCGGCTGCTCCGCCAGCTTGCGCCCGCGTGCATCGGTCAGGATCGATCGGATCGACACCGCCTTTGCGGGGGTTTCCCAGCGATGATTCCAGTCCGAACTTCGCTCGCGATCGCGCCAACCCTCATACTGCAGATCGAGAAGCGATTGCGGCTGTTCCGGCTCCCAGCACCGTAGTCCTTCAAATTGCGTGAGCCTTCCCGGCATCACCAGATTGCGCGGATATCGCAGAGCCGGCCAGCAGGCATCATTCGCGTCGGGATCGCAGCTGTAGATGAAGATGTCGATGAACGGCCAGGTCCATGGGAAGCCGTGCGACTGGATCGGTGCGGTCGGATCGCAGATTTTGATCCATACGTCAGGCCCCTGGGCTCTGTCGAAGGTCTGCAGTCCCTCCGCATCGAGCGCTGCGCGGAAGGCGGCAAGCCTGTCGTGACCTGGATCGAACACCGCGAGGTCGACGTCATCGTCCCACGGCAACATGCCGTTTTCGCGCACGTGGCCGAGCAACGTGCCCCAAAACAGGTACAACGCCAGATCATGAGCTTCGGCAGCAGCCAGAACTCGCCTGAGGAGGGCAAGCTGTTGGGTTTTTGCCGGAGGGTCCCAGATCGAATTGAAGGCCCACGAGGCGGAGGTATTGCCGTGGCGTTCAGGCAAGGCGGCTGGCTTGTCGCTCGCGGCGGGCTCCAGGACGGGCGGGTCGGCTCGAACCGCCTCCTCGGCCTCAGCGACGAGCCTTTCCCCTGCCTCGCCGGTCACCACCGTTTTGAAATGGGCGGCGATCGGGGCGGTATTCCATCCAAGCTCGCGGAAACCGATGAAGTAATTCCGCACGCGGTCTTCCCAGCGATTGGGGTAGGGGACACCCATGGGGCGGTTGAAGCGATGCATCCAGCGCAGGTAGGGCAGACAAAGCACCCGGCCGCCCCGGCGGCGGAATTTTTCGTGGATATAGCCTTCCTCTCCGCCAAACCCTCGAAACAGCGGGTTGAAGCCGGGCCAGGCCTCCCGTCGGCAGGCAAAAACCCCCAATCCCTGCATGCCGATTTCGAATGGCGGCGCATCGATGTCGAGGGCAAGCGGGGTCTTGCTCCAGATTCCGTACATTCCCGCGCGCCATTCGGGCCTCATGTGAGTGGCGATGTTCGTGAGGTCGTCGTGAACGAGGGGGCCTTGCAGCAGGTCGTTGCTGCCGGGATTGGCGTCGCAATAGGCGATCAGCCGTTGCAGCGCGCCGGGCGCGATAAAGACATGGCAATCCATGCATAGCACGAAGTCGCCGCTTGCCTCTTCGAACACGCTGTCCCGGATTGCCGTCCCCGAGATTCCGCTCGCGGGAACGTAGCGATAGTTCGGTATCGCGTTTTCGAGCGCCTTGAGCGGCTCGCCGCATCGGCCGCGCGGGTTGTTGTCGATGACCAGAAGTTCGATATCGTCTAGAATCTCGGGATGGTAGAGCCTTATCGCCTGCAGCGAGAAGTAGGTCCCGTCATAGTCGTCGAACGTCGCCATGCCGATCGTGAGCTTCCTGCGCCCCTTGCGCGGGGTCGCCTCCGGAATTCCGCGACCGGCGAAGGGAATGGCCGGCGCCTCTCGGGCGGGAGCAGACGGGCGGGTCCCGGCGAAGGCCGTGACGAACTTGCGCAGACCGTGAACGGTGAGATCGCCCTCCAGGGCGAACCGGGCGATCGCGTCGGCAACGCCATCGAGTTGATCGAAGGAGCCGTAGGTCAGCGCAAGCGCGGGCACGTTGCGGCAGAATGTCGTCGTCGTTCGCAGGCCGTGATCGGCGAGATTCCGGGCGTTCAGATTGCATCCCATCAGCTTCGCGACCGCGGCGGCCGCCGTCACGGATTCGACGCCGAGCTCGCCGCCTGCAACGAAATTCGGGAAAATGACAAGTCCGGCGCGGCGCCGCTGATTGCCGCGGACCGATGCCGGGCCGAGGCTTATCAGGGTATTCGATCCGGCTGGGATGGCCCGGCCCTGGCCGGTATCGGCGAGCAGCGCGATCAGTTCGTCGGCGCCCGGCTTGGCCAGCAGCGATCGAGGGAAGCTGATCGTGGTGCGCTGTTCTCCGGGCAGCAAGACGATCTCGTCGGAGAGGAAATCGAACCCCTTCGACACGAACCATCCGGCGACCGAAGTCTTGCCGCTGCCGCTCGGGCCCGCAATCAGGATCGACTTGTCTTGCCAGCCCACCGATGCGCTGTGAAGCGCAACGGCAACGTCGAGATCATGGATGAGACACCGCACGGTCTCGTCGAGCAGGACCTCGATCAGTTCGGCGGCGCTGTAGTCCTCTCCGACCCGTCGAAGATCGACGTGAACTGCGTATCTGTCGGAACCAGTCTCGGCGACGTCAATCGTATGATCGGGCAACTTCAGCGGGATCGGCGTTCCCTGCCCAAAAAGCAGCTCGAGAGAATCGCTGAGTTCAGACGGAAAATTGAGCTCCACGGCCCGATCGGCCACCGAAACGACCAGCTTTGTCATCATCGAAAAAACTGCGCCGTTCTTCCGCTCCGAATGAAATACCGGATGTCGCGGTCATCGCAGCAAGTCGCGATTCAGCCGCCGCAAACCATCGCTACGGTAGCCCCGACGTGCCGGGCGCGGCAGTGGTCGTTGTCGTCGTGCTCGTCGTTGTGGTGGTCGTCGCGGGCGACGCAGCCGCATGCGCGGGCACGACAATGGCTTCAACGACCGGCCGGGTCCAGGTCTTCGGCAACAATGCAACCGTTGCCCCCGCCCCGAGGCTGGCGCCGATAGCCTTCAAAAGTGGCCGGCGGTCAATTTCGTCCGACATGAGGTCCAGTCCCCAAAAAATCCCCTTGACAAGCTACACGCGGGGGGCGGGGGCAGTCAACCTTAAGGCCGTTCGCTGGTCGGGCTAACACCTCCGATCTCCTCATCGGCACCTTTTCATGAAAAGATAGGCAACTGTGATTTTCCCGTCGGAGTGGCGGATGAGGAGCTTCCGCGGCGTAGCCCAAAGTTATTCCATGGCAAATCGCCGTGTCGTTCGCGCCCCGTCGCCCTGCGTCGATGGATCCTTGAACGCCCGGCTGTCCGACGTCCGAACCCAACAGATCCGCAGATGCGATAGGGGCCCTCAATGAACAAGCCGCACAATATCATCCCGCTCCGGGATCCGGAGATCGTGACGGACACGCTGGAGGGAGAACTTGTGTTGTATCATCCCCAGAGAACCACGGCGATCTATCTTAACCAGACGGCCAGCCTGATCTGGGGCTTGTGCGACGGCCATCGATCGTTGGCCGAGATCGTCGAGTTGTTAGCCATGCACTACCCCGACGCCGGCAGCAATCTCGAGACCGAGGTTCGGGAGGCGATCGAGAGTTTGCGGCAGCAACGGGCCGTGCAGTGAGTGTTTGATTTGAGGCCCGGCAGAGTTTGTGCCGGCTTCATGTCGCCGGCGAACGAGACGCCGGCAACGGGCAAGGCATCACCGCAATTTAATTCCAGGCGGTGATGAGCAAGATGCGCGAACTTCCGATCAACGACTATTCGCCAAGAACGGCCGCATCCGCGAAGACGGGCGTATGGTGCACGACATGTACGTGTACGAGGTCAAGAAGCCGTCCGAGTCGAAGGGTGAGTGGGACTATTACAAGCTGCGCGAGGTAACTCCCGGAGAACAGGCGTTCCGTCCGCTCAGGGACAGCGCCTGTCCGCTCGTCAAGAAGGGCTGATGCTGGCGCGCGGCTGGCACGCGTGGCCATTCCCTTCCACTGCGAACAGGCTTTCGCGCGCGATCGGCGAGACCCACCGCCAGTACGCCGTCTTCATGTCGCCGGCGAGCGAGAGGTGGGCAACGGGTGAGGTGGCACCGTAAATCCGGGCTGACGCAGTGTGAACGGCACCGCGCGCTTCCAACCTCAGCGTCATGGCCGGGCTTGACCCGGCCATCCACTCTTCCTTGTTACTGTTGCCGCTTCAAAACGTGGACCCGCGGGTCAAGCCCGCGGGTGACGCGGTGTGCGGAACTACAGTGACACGCCCCTTTCGCTCCTGGCTCAGGCTCCGCACCGACTCGATCATCTTCGCGCCGTCGACGGCGGTGGCGAACACGGCGGCGACGCCGGCCTGCCGCCTGCGCCAACCCCTCGCAGACGGCGCCCGG
>JBKQQE010000459.1:0-3334 GCA_052326245.1 Xanthobacteraceae bacterium
CAATCCCGAACTGGTCAGCCGGGAGTTTCGTCCCATCCTCACCGGTTTCAATTCGACACTCGATGCAGTCGTCGGGCCGCTCAATGTGGCCGCGGAATATGTGGACCGGATTGCCAAGGGCGACATCCCCAACAAGATCACCGACACCTACCGCGGCGACTTCAACGAAATCAAGAACAATCTCAACCAGTGCATCGAGTCCATCAACGGCCTGATCGCCGAAGGCTCGACGTTGGCGGCGGCGGCGACCGAGGGCAAGCTCGACACAACCGCGGATGAGACCCGCTTCCAAGGCAGGTTCCGCGACATCATCCACGGCATGAACAACATGCTCAAGGGGTTCGTGACGCCGGTCCGCGACATCGCCACCACGTTGAAGCTGGTTGCGAACAAGGACCTTACCGAGGTGGTCACCACGCAGTACCCGGGCATCTACGGGCGGCTTCGTGACGACGTGAACCTGGCCATCACCAACATGCGCAGCGCGATCGAGCAGATCAACGAGAGCGCCGGCCAGTTCGCCGAAGGATCGCGGACGATCGCCGAAAGCGCGCAGAGCCTTGCCCAAGGCGCGCAAACTCAGAGCGCCAGCGTCGAGGAAATGTCAGCCTCCACCGAGGAGTTGGCCCGATCGGTCAACGCCGTCAAGGAAAACGCCAACGAATCGACGAAGGTGGCCGAGAAAGCCAGCCAACTGGCCGAGCAAGGCGGCAAGGCGGTGCAGCAGTCGATTTCGTCGATGGAGCAGATTCGCACCAGTTCGCAGCAGATCAGCGAAATCATCCAGGTGATTTCGGAGATCGCCAGCCAGACGAACCTACTCGCTCTGAACGCGGCGATCGAGGCCGCCCGCGCCGGCGAGCACGGCATGGGATTCGCCGTGGTGGCCGACGAGGTTCGCAAGCTCGCCGAGCGATCGAACCAGGCGGCCCGAGAAATCTCCTCGCTGATCAAGGAATCGACGCAGCGGGTGGAAGAGGGCGCGCAGTTGAGCGCGCAGACGGGAGAATCGCTCAAGCAGATCATCAAGGCCTCCGAGGAGACGGCGGCGAAGATCGCCGAAATCGCCACGGCCACCATGGAACAGGCCGCCAGTGCGCAGGAGGTGTCGAAGGCGATTCAGGGCGTGTCGGCCGTGACCGAACAATCCGCCGCCGGAAGCGAGCAGATGGCCTCCAGCAGCCAGGAACTCGGCGCCCAGGCGGCGACGCTCCGCGACCTGGTCAACGAGTTCCGCGTGGACGGCAATGCCTCCTCGCAGAAGAGCATGGCCAGCGTCTGATTCGTAGAGACTTTGGAGACGCCTGGGCGGCGGCCACTCGCCGCCGCCCAGGTTCTCCGACCTTCCAACAACATTACTTTCAGGAGATATCCGATGACAACCGCCACCGCCGAGCCGCGGGACGTGAAAAGCACGTTCACCGATGTCAATGGAACGATGCAACTGGTCAGCTTCACGCTGGCCAAGGAGCTGTACGGCCTGGAGATCACGAAGGTGCGCGAGATCATCCTGATCACCGACATCACGCGCATTCCCGAGACCCCTGCCTTCGTCAAAGGGCTGATTAATCTGCGAAGCACGGTGATTCCGGTCATCGATCTGCGTGCGCGGTTCGGCTTGACCGAGGGAGAGCTTACCGACGAGAGCCGGATCATGGTGGTTCAGGCGTGCGGCAAGACGATCGGCATCGTGGTGGACGCGGTGAGCGAAGTTCTTCGCGTCCGGCAAGAGCACATTGCCCCGCCGCCGCCGACCGTCGCCGGACTCGGCCGCGAGTACCTGATGGGCCTGGTCAAGCTCGACCAACGGCTCTTGATCCTCTTGGACATCGACAAGATCTTCAACGAGGAAGAAATGCTCGCCATGAAAAACGCAACGGCCGGGTGAAAGAACGGGAGCGGACCATGAACCAAGAGAACATTCGCGTCCTGGTGGTCGACGACTCGGCGGTGAGCCGGGCGGTGATTTGCGATCAGATCGAGGCCGCGGCCGGCATGTCGGTGGCCGGCAGAGCCCGCGACGGCCGCGCCGCCCTGGAAAAGATCGCCGCCCTGCATCCCGACGTCGTCACGCTCGACCTTCAGATGCCCGGCATGGACGGTCTTGCCGTGCTCGACGCGATGTTGGCCAGCGATCCGGTCCCGGTCATCATGGTCAGTTCGCTGACCTACGCCGGCGCGGCGGTGACGCTCGACGCCCTCGAACGCGGCGCGGTCGACTTCGTGCCGAAGCCGGAGAAGGGGGGCGCCCGCGACCAGGCGTTTGCCGAGGAACTGCGGGCTAAGATCCACGGCGCGGTCAACGTGGACGTTCGCCGCATGGTAACCCAGCGTAGGAAACGACGCGTCGTCGCTCGGCCGCCCGATCGGCCGGCCATCAAGGCGACTGCCGACGCCTGCCCCGCGGAACTGGCCGACAAGTGCGTCGCGTTGGGGATATCGACGGGCGGGCCGCCGGCGCTTGCGCGGCTACTGGCGGAGTTGCGCCCGCCCATGCCGCCGATCGTGATCGTGCAGCACATGCCGCCGCAGTTCACCGCACCGCTGGCCGCGCGGTTAGACTCCCTCTCCGCCTTGTCGGTGCGCGAGGCCAAGCAGGACGACGTGCTCGAACCCAACCGCGTGCTGGTCGCTCCCGGCGGCAAGCACCTGGAGGTCGCTCGTCGCGGCGGCCGCGTTCGCATCTCGATCCGCGACGGCGAACCGGTCAGCAGCCATAAGCCGTCGGTCGACGTGATGATGGTCGGCGCCGCGGAGGCGTTCGGTCCGAATTGCCTGGGCGTCATCATGACCGGCATGGGACGCGACGGCGTCAACGGCTGCGGGGCGATCCGCCGGGCGGGCGGCTACGTTCTCGGCCAGAACGAGGCCAGTTCCGACGTCTACGGCATGAACAAAGTTGCCTTCAACGAGGGACAGGTGGACCGGCAGTTCGCCCTGAGCGACGCGGCCGCAGCCATTACCCGCCAGGTCCGGCAGCTTGGCAGCGTCACCGCTGGCGCCTAACAGCGAAACCTCGCAACGAATCGTAATGCAAGCAAAACAAGCTCTCAAGCCGGTAGCGTCGATTGGCGGCGTCGAACAGGTGAGCGACGCTCAGTTGAGCCGCTACGCCGAGTTGATCTATGCGCGCACCGGCATTCGCGTTTCGCCGCAGAAGAAGCTGCTGCTCTCGAACCGCCTCCGCCGCCGGCTGCGTTCGACCGGCATCCGGACGTTCGAACAGTATTACGAGCATCTTAAAAAGCTGCCCCAGCGCGATCCCGAGTGGGACGCCTTCTTGCAGGAAATCACCACGCACGAGACGTACTTGTTCCGCGACGAGGCGCACTGG
>JBKQQE010000460.1:0-12579 GCA_052326245.1 Xanthobacteraceae bacterium
TGCCCGTACATTCCCGCGGCCGAGATCCCCATTCCCTGTTGGCCGCGCGACTGGCTGAGCTTGTGGAATTTCGAGCCGTAGAGGAGCTTGCCGAAAATGCGTGCGATCTGGCTCTCCACAATTCCCGGGCCGTTATCCTCCACGGCGACCCGCGACTTCCCGGAGCGTTCGCCCACCTCGACAATGATATCGGGGAGTATCCCCGCTTCCTCGCAGGCATCGAGAGCGTTGTCGACCGCCTCTTTGACAGCAGTAACCAGCGCCTTGGCGGGGGTATCAAATCCGAGCAGATGGCGATTCTTGAGAAAGAATTCCGAAACGGAAATATCGCGCTGCCGGCTCGCCATTTCAAGGGCGGTGGCGGGTGAGGGATGCCTATCTGACATGGTTCAACAGCCGCATCATCCCGTACGATGCATCCCGCATCTCATATCGCTCCCCAAAAGCATGCCATTCATATCCCATCCCTCCAAAGTCGCTTGACCAGGATCAATATCGACGGCCCGACAGACCACGGCATGCCGACATCGCATCGCGGGTGCGAGGGTGGCGCGGGCAGCGCCGTCAGCACCAAAGGCGCGCAACAGCGGTTGCGCGCAGTGACAGGTGACGGCAAACTGTCCTCCGCCGACCCGGTCTTGATATGGCGCAGCCCGGCCGCAGGTCGCGCCGTGCACTTGGGATTTCAGAGGGACATCGTGCGAAGATATTCGCGCGAGAAATGCTGCGCCGCACCGAGTCGGTTGTGGCCCGCCAAATGAATCTGGAGGATGCCGTGCACCAGCACATCCTGATCCCGACCGACGGCTCGGAGCTGTCACGGAACGCAATCGACTACGGCATGGCTTTAGCGAAGTCCGTCAGCGCCAAGGTTACGGTGCTGACCGTGTCGCAGCCGTTTCACATGCTCGCGGCCGATCCGTTGACGATTACCGACACGCCGGAAGAGTATGCGAAACGCGTGGCGACCATTGCTGAAAAATACCTCGACGCGGCAAGGCAGGCCGCAATGGCAGCCGGGGTGAACTGCGAGACGTTACACGTCGAGCACGATCAGCCATATCAGGCGATCATCGACACGGCGACGGGAAAATCCTGCGACCTCATCGTCATGGCTTCGCACGGCCGGCGTGGGATTTCCGCGGTCGTGCTGGGGAGCGAAACCGTCAAGGTGCTGACACACAGCACCATCCCGGTTCTCGTCTTTCGAGCGCCGCACCAATCATTGCTCATGGCGATGGCGTCGTTCCCATCGTAGGTGTCGCGGCGGGCCGACCGCCTCGGAGGGTCACGGAACGACGATCACGGCACAGGGGGCAAGGCTCACGACCTTCTGGGACACGCTCCCAAGTAACAGGCCGGCCAGTCTGCCGCGGCCCCGCCGGCCAAGCACGATCGCATCGATGTGCTCGCGTCGGGCGATCTCGATGATCGACTCAGCGGCGTCGCCCCACCCCGTGTGAACCACGATAACGGATACGCCGATCCGGCTTGCTCGTTCCCGGGCCTCCATAAGGGTTCGGGTCGAAAGCGCGTCAAGGACATCGCCGATATTCTTCTCAGCGTGCTCGAGCTGTCTGATTTCGTCGATCGAAGGGCTTCCACCGATCGTCACGATCGATAAGCTGCCGCCCAGGGCCTTCGCGAGTTCGGCCGCGACGTCGACGGCGCGATCCGCACCCTCCGAGCCATCCGTAGCCACCATGATGCGTTGCATTGTCAGGCCTTAGCGCTCTTGTTTGGCCCATCATACATGGAAGCCGGGCATCAGCATGATCCAGGTCAAACCAGGTGATGGTGGTCCATAGCATCCTTGTTGCGAACTGAGCCTGGTCTCTCCGGAAATCCGGCGAGAAACCCGAGCGTTAAGAGATCGGTCGCAATGAGCGAAGCGACGCAGGGTTGTCAGGCGAGGAGCGCCTGAATCAAGTGATTAATTGAATGGAGAGAATGGATGGAATACGCAACGTTGAAAACGTGGCTACTCGAACGGGGGTGTCGCTTCGATACGCAGCATGAAGAACGTGGAGAAGGGCACGGAACTGTGAAAATCCACCGTGAGGGGCGCACTGCTGAATTGTCTCTGGTCGGCTCGCGCCACGAGCTCGACCCGCATTCAGTTCGCCAAGCGTGCGAAGCGCTCGGCCTCAAGTGGTCCGATCTGCCCGGCCCGAAAGGCCGCGTTTGAGGCGATGACAAATGTGGCCCGCGGCGGCCGATTGGTGTGGCGGCGGCGCGCTTCCTGCGCGTGGTAAGGCGCAACATGACCAGTGGGGCTGCCATGAAGGATATGTTTAGATTCGCGGATGACTTCGGGCCCGCCCGGATCGTCCATATTTACCGGCACAGTCTCGCACTGAAAGCCATTGTCGTCGTCGACAATGTCGCTTGCGGTGCAGCCATCGGCGGCGTCCGGATGGCGCCCGATGTATCGGTCGAGGAATGCTTCCGGCTCGCGCGCGCGATGACCTGGAAAAACGCCGCCGCCGGCCTGCCGCATGGCGGGGGCAAGGCAGTCATCTTTGGCGACCCTCGCATGGCGACGGAGGCAAAGGAGCAACTGATCCGCGCCTTCGCCGACGGCATTCGGGATATCACCGATTACATCCCCGGGCCGGATATGGGCACGGACGAGCAATGCATGGCTTGGGTCAAGGACGAAATCGGCCGCGCCGCCGGTTTGCCGAGTGCCGTCGGTGGAATTCCGCTCGACGAGATCGGCGTAACCGGCTTCGGGCTGGCGGCCTGTGTCGATGTGGCGCGCGAATTTATCGGTCTCGACTTGAAAGCGGCGCGCTTCGCCGTGCAGGGGTTCGGCGCTGTGGGCAAACACGCAGCGCGGTTTCTTGCCCAGAAAGGAGCCATCCTTGTCGCTGCGAGCGACACGGGCGGAACATTGGCCGACCCGTCGGGGCTCGACGTTGGCGCATTGATCGCCCTGAAGGACGCAGGACGACCGCTGCACGACCATGACAAGGGTTCGAAGCTCGCTGCCGATGCGGTCCTCGATGTCGATTGCGACATATGGATACCGGCGGCGCGACCCGATGTGGTGCGCGCCGACAATGTTGAACGGCTGCGTGCGCGTCTGATACCGCAAGGCGCCAATATCCCGTGCACGCAGGAAGCCGAACGGGCGCTGCATGAGCGCGGCGTGCTGGTGGTTCCCGATTTCATCGCCAATGCAGGCGGCGTTATCTCCGCCTCGCTCGAGTATCGCGGCGGCACGCAGCGCGCCGCCTTTGATTACGTCGACGAACGTATCCGAGCCAATACGCGCGCCGTGCTGGAACAAAGCCGGCGCGACAAGGTTCTGCCCCGCACTGCAGCCGTCATGCTGGCCGAGCGCAGAGTGCGAGCAGCCATGAAAACGCGGCGTTGGCGCTGAATATAGCCGGCTCGGAAACCCAGGGACCACAGTCAAAAAAAGGAGCTGTTCGAGGCGTTTTAAAAATGCCCGTAGTCGTTCCCCAGGACGACGCGCTGGGTCTCGAATGGCAGGTGTCGCATTATTCAATCGGCGACGCTTGGGTCGGTCGGCTCACGCTCGTGCAGCTGGACGATATTGGCTACGACCTGCGCGACTTCGGCGTCGTCGAGGGGCGGACGACAGCGCAGGCGATTCCACGCCAGCAGCAATTCCAGCGCGACTTCAGCATCGACTCCATGCCACAGCAGGTGGCCGGTAAGCGATGCAATGGTCGAATTGCGCTGCCCTTCCAGCACGCCTTCGCGCACCAGCCGGCGCCAATCGTCGCGGCTGCGCCCCACGTGCGGCCCGCCGGCCCGCACGAAGATCCAGCGCGGCAAAGCTGCCGGCACCGTCTCGACCGGGGAGCGGCCAGGCACCCAGGCGTAGCGTCTTCCGCTAGGATGCACAGACGGAGGAGCGACGACGTAGCCGCCGTCGCCACGCAGATCAATGCCTTGTGCCAGTCCAGCACGATTGCGTATGAGACCGCCAGGGTGGGCGAAATAAAGGTGCCGGCCGCCGCCACCGGTCGTCGCCTGCACGGTTACCGGAAGCGGCGAAAACTGGCGCTCCAGGCGGCCGACCGAAGCGTCGCCACCGTGGTTGGGGTCGATGTCGAGCACGACGAGGTTTGAGATCTCGCCGGTCACGACGCCGATATTGGCGTCGGGCCATCGCCGATACCACTCGGTGACGTCGGCGGCCGATGCCAGCTCGTGCTGGAAACGTTCCCACCCGAGGAGAGGCCGCTTGTCGTGAGGCCGCAATGGCACCACCGACCATCTGGCGGCGCGATAGTCCATCGCCGCCCGTGCGATGGCCGATACCTCTGATTCGCTCTGACCCGACATGGCAACGACCCCGGCGAAACAGGAATATATCACTGTCCAGGGCGAACATCATTTGCACCGGTCCTGCGACCGGGTGCTTCCCTGTTTCTGAGAAGAAATTCCCTGAAACCGATTTGCGGAATACCGTGAAAAAGCCTTGCAACATGGCCCTTCGTGGTCGCCCGCCCCTCGTGAGGAGGCCAAAATCGCTAAATTCCTTGTAAAAAACCCATGTTGGCAGGGAATCTGGACGGAGACAGGTTCGAAACCCACTCGTCGCCAGTCCCGTAGATGGCCAACCGACCTTTCAGACTCGAGGCAAACCGCGCTCCGGGCGATCTCATCTGTCAACACCGACACTGGACATTTCACGTTCTTTCCACACAATCGTCAAACTTCGTCAAAGTGATTCGCGATTGCGTATGCGCCGATTTTCCATGGGATATTTTCATGGCACAACGCCCTGCGATTCATTTCAGCGACGGCTACGCTCCCCGCGGCCTGGCTCTCGCCGAGCGGCGACTGGCGTACCTCGCGGAGCTTTACGACAGCGGACGGTGGCGGCGCTTCTACGGCGACGCCGATTTCCTGCTGATGGTGCGGGATGCCCGGACTGCGGTTGAGTCGTGGCGCCGGCTTGTTCGCGCCGCGCCCGCCGATACGTGGAAGCCCGCTTCGCCGATCGTGGTCGAGGATGAGGCGACGACGTTGGCGCCGCTGGCCGCCAGCATCGCCCGCGATGCAGAACCGCGCCGGACATCCTCGCAAGTTGACGTTGCCACCGACAGCGCGTTCGACTGGCGCGTGCGCGGCACGAGGTTGCCGCCGGTGGCGTTTTCAGCGCACGGTATTGCCGCCGAGGGCGATCTGACTGAAGCGTGACGCCCCGTCGCGGGTGAGATCGCCCGTGACCGGCATGGCGTGATCGAGGCCGACGACCGCGCCTCGGGTCGCGCCGGATATCATGTTGCCGTTCACCAGCGCCGTTCCAGCCCCCGGCGTCACCGAGACGCCGATGCCGATCGGGGCATTTCGGATGACGTTGCCGGTCAGGGCGACGTCGCGCAGGTACTGGCCCCAGCCGGCGATGATTCCGAAGGCCGGCGCATTCTCCACCACATTGCCGCTGACGGCGGTATCCGCCTCGACATAGATGCCGATGCCGGCATCGTCGTCGGGGGCGGTGCCCACCGGACGCTTCGGCAGCAGGTTGCGGATGATGTTGCCCTGGACGACGGCGAGGCGGCCGCCGAGGTTGAAGTTGCAGACCGACACGCCCACCGCGGCGGTGTCGACGGTGTTGTTGGCGATCACCGCGGCCTCGAAGCTGAATTCGGAATACAGCGCCACCTCGCGCACATTGCTGACGCTGTTGCCGACGATCTGGATATTGGCCGCCGAGTTGCCGCGCACCGCCGAATAATCGCAATCGCTGATCCGGTTGCCGCGAATGATCACGTTGCCGGCGCGGTAGGCGTTGATGGCGTTGCCGTATTGTCCGGACCCTCCGGGGCCCGCCCGGATGCCGTCGATGCGGTTGTCGATCACCATCGTGCCGTCGTCGCCGATCGCCGTGCGCAGGATCTCGATGCCGTTGTCGGAAGTATTGCGGATGGTGTTGCCGGCGACGATCAGTCCCAGCGCGTCGAAGGAGATGATTGCGGTGGCGGCGATGTCGCGGATGACGTTGCCGCGGATCTCGCCGGCGATGTTCTCCAGCCAGATGCCGTTGCCGCCGCTTGCCGTGATGTCGCAGCCGGTGATCCTGACGTCGTGGCCCTGCTGCAGGTGGATGAGACCGCGCCGTGGCGGCAGGGCGAAGGCGCTGCCGTCGATCACCAGGTCGGCGAGCGCGATGGCGTTGCCGCCCTGGCTTTCGAGCATCGCCGCGCCGCCGGTGAATTGCAGACGGGTGGCGCCGTGCACGCCGATGATCTGCGCGCCGTTCGGCAGCACGAGCGGTCCGGTCCTGAAGGTGCCGGGCGGCAACGCCAGCGGCGCCTGCACGCGTGCGCAGTCGTCGATGGCCCGCTGCAGCGCCCGGGTCTGATCGTCAGGACTGTTGGGCCGCGCGCCATATTGGGTGGCGTCGCGGCCGAGGGCGGACGGCAACGCAGCCGCTCGCGCCGTCGACGAGGCGAAGGCGCCGGCCGCAAGACCTGTCGCGGAGACGGTGAGAAATCGGCGCCGGTTGAATTGCATGGCGAGCTCCTGCGATGCCACGGCGGAAGATAGTCGTCAGCCGGGCCGGTCCGGACATCGCGCGCGCCTATTGTTGCGGGCGTGGTTAATCCGCCGTGCCGGAAGGGCGCCGCCGGGCCAGTTTAACCATCGTCATCAGCAGCGCTTCGCCCGCATCGACCAGCTGCTCGAAATCGATGCGTCGCCGCCCCGAGGCGCGCCGCGAGCGCGTCGGCCGATCGACGATGGGGACGTGAACGAAGGCGACAACCGGCGGTCGGGGCTGTCGCCGCGCCGCGACGATGGCCTTCCAGCTCAGATAGTTGCACAGGTAACGCCCGGCATCCTGCGACAGTCGGGTCTCGACGCCGGCGGCGCGCGCCGCCTGCAGCAGCAGCATGGCATCGACGCCGAACCTTTCGCAGCTGGCGCCGTGCCGCGCGATCGCCCGCGCCCCCGCCGTGGCATGGTCGGCGTCCGGCCAGAGTCCCGTGACCGCGTTGCGGGCGCGGGTTTCGATGCGCAGGTACGGCGTGCGCCGGGCGAGGCCGAACATCAGCACGGCGTCAGGCGCGTGGGCGGCGAACAGGGCGGGCAGGTCGCGGTCCACGGCGCCGTAGCTGACCCGGAAGACGTGAGCGGTGAGGTCGACATCCAGCAGCGCGGGCCGGCGCAGCTGGGTCAGGCGGGCGACGAGAGTTTCCGTCGGGTTGAACGGGGCGCCCGGAAACGGGCCAAAGCCGGTAACGAGAATGCGTGGCCGCACCGTCATGCCGGTGGCCGCCGGGCGGCCTGCAGCAGGTCCATCAGCATATCCGCCGCAACCGCCGGCGAGATCCGTCCGGCCGCGACCGCCGCCTCGGTCTCCCGAACCCTGCCGCGGACCGCCGGTTCGGCTCTCAGCTTCGCCTTCAGCCAGTCCTCGAGGATCGCCCACATCCATTTGACCTGCTGGTCGCGTCGACGCGCGGCGAATTCGCCCGATGCCATCATGGCGGCGCGGTGGTCGAGGGCTTTTTGCCAAAGCGCCGCGATGCCATCACCGGTCAATGCGGAATAGGTGACGACCGGGGGAGACCAATGCGCCGAGCGCGGCGCCAGGATGTGCAGCGCGGCATGGTATTCGGCCGCCGCCGCCTTGGCGCGGGCCAGATTGTCGCCATCGGCCTTGTTGATGGCGATCATGTCCGCGAGCTCCACCAGCCCCTTCTTGATGCCTTGCAGTTCGTCGCCGGCTCCCGGCAGCATCAACGCCAGGAAAAAATCGGTCATGTCGCAGACGGCGGTTTCCGACTGGCCGATGCCGACGGTTTCCACCAGAACCACATCGAATCCGGCTGCCTCGCACAGCAGCATGGCCTCGCGGGTGCGCGCCGCGACACCCCCCAGCGTGCCGGCGGCGGGCGAGGGGCGGATGAAGGCGTTTTCCTCGGCCGACAGACGCGCCATGCGGGTCTTGTCGCCCAGGATGGAGCCGCCGGTGCGGGCCGAGGAGGGGTCGACCGCGAGCACGGCGACGCGGTGGCCGCGCCCGATCAGCTCCATGCCCAGCGCGTCGATGGTGGTGGACTTGCCGACCCCGGGCGAGCCGGTGATGCCGATGCGGATGGCCTTGCCGGTGAACGGCAGCAGGGTCTGCACCAGCTGGCGCGCGGCGGCCTGGTGATCGGCCCGGCGGCTCTCGATCAGCGTGATGGCGCGCGCCAGGGCAGCCCGCTGTCCGCCGCGGACGCCCTCGGCAAGGTTGCTCAGATCAATCGCCGCGTTGCGCGTCGTCATGGTTGCTCAATAACGGACCTCGCGGCGCGTGTCACGTGGCCGAAACCGGGCGCCGGTTGTTGCGCGGCCGCCCGACCAGCAACGAACGAGGCAAGCCCGCGCCGACGCGGCGTGGAAGCGTCCCGTCGCATCAGCAGAGCTTGCGGGCGTCCAGCAGCTTTCGCAGCGGATCCGATGTCGCCCCCCGGCATGCCGGCGCGGCGATCGTCTGGGCTTCGTCGCGGCGATCGTCGACGATGGACAGCGCGAGCAGCGAATGCAGTCCCAGGGAAAGCTGCTCGGGAAGCATCAGGCGCCAGGTGGTCTCCTCCGAAAGCCCCGCGCGGGCCTCGTTTTCAGCGCCGGCACGGTCATTGGCATCGAGCAGCTTGCCGCCCTGAATGAAGTGCGGCCGGGGATCTCTGGGATAGGCTTTGATCAGGTCCGCCGCCTGGGCCTGCCATTCCGGGAACGACCGCGGCAGCTTGTCCGCGGGAATAAGCTCAGTCGAAAACCTGGCGCCGGGATAGATGCGCAGGGTGGATAGGATCGGGTAGGCGAGGGCAACGATGCCCGCAAGCCCGACGATCAAGGCCGGGCGGCGGAAGCTCGGCCAGGGGCTGCTCCGCGGCCAGACCCGCAGCATGATCGCTCCCAGCACGGCACCGCAAATCGCGCCGCCGAAATGCGCGCCGTAGTCGACCTTTTGTCCCTGCAGGGCGCCGGCGAGCGGCAACAGCGAAGGAATGAGGACGTACATGGCGCCCAGTTGCAGCCGCGTGCGCATGGCGCCAACGGGGAAGTGGAGGCTGGCCACCAGCATTGCGGCAAACAGCGCCATGATCGCGCCGGATGCTCCCACCGATATCGTCATCACCGGATTGACCAGCAGCGACAGCGACGAGCCGCCGAGTGCGCCGATCACGAACACCGCGCCAAACCAGGCGCGACCGACCAATGCCTCGAGCTTGCTGCCGGCGAGAAACAGCGCGACCAGATTCATGGCCAGATGAGCCGCATCCAGATGCAGCAGCGGCGCGGAAAGCATCCTGTACCATTCGCCGGACTGGACGACGAGCGCGCGCGAAAGGCCACCGAAGGCAACCAGGGTGGCCGTCGTCGGATGCGGCAGCCCCGTGGCTGGCCCGATCCCGAAAATGTTCTCCAGGGCGAACACGGCCACAAGCAGCGCCGCGATCGCGATCGTGACGACCGGGAGTGCCGCCGGCGCGACTACCGTGACCTGCGGCCTCAATTCCGCGTCAGGCTGCCGGGGAGAGGCCAGGACGCGTTCGATGAATTTGACGTGCGCGCCCTTCATCAGCCAGTTGCCGGAATTGCTCCAGACCCGTCCGGATTCGGTGTCGACGACGATGGCGGAGGGGATGACCTTCGAGGTCAGCGACGAGCGCCTGAACGACTGCAGCCGGGATTGCTGCTCGGCCGAGCCATGGCCAATCTCGATGATCTTGATCCAGACCGGCATCTTGGTCCGGCTGATCCGGCCGCTGTAGCGCAGGCATGCTGATCCGATCGCCGCGACTTCCTCCACATGCAGGTCGAACGCGCGATCGGGCTCGCTCTCGCGATCGATCAGACAGAGCATCTCGAGAGAATGTCCGTCGGATCTGGTGAGGACGATGTTGCTGGCCGACGCCAGCTGCGCCGCTTCCGGCAGATACCCGTATTTGAAGCCCTTCTTGGCAACAAATTGCTTGGCGAGGTAGGCGCAGAAGGTGTTGCGATAGATCTGGCTGGCGTCGACCGCGCACAGCATTTCCTCGACAGCAGGCACTGACAAACCCCGGGGCAGCAAACGGGAGCGAACTCGAATTGGGGCTAAGCTATACGACAACCCTGTTGGTCAGAAGACAAACCTTGCGACAGGCGCGACCGATCGAACGGCTCCGCTGCCGCCGGTTCTCACTCCGCTGCGGCTTCGGCGTGCCCGAGCCGGGCACTGAGCTTGTGAATCAGCTCCTCCGCGGCCTCGGCGATCACCGTGCCCGGCGGAAAGATCGCCTCGGCTCCGGCCTTGAACAGGGCGTCGTAGTCCTGCGGCGGAATCACCCCGCCGATCACGATCATGATGTCGTCACGGCCCTGCTTCTTCAGCGCGGCCTTGAGCTCGGGCACCGCGGTGAGGTGGGCGGCCGCAAGCGACGAAATGCCGATGATATGGACGTCGTTTTCCACGGCCTGGCGCGCGGCTTCGTCGGCGGTCGCGAACAGCGGCCCGATGTCGACGTCGAAGCCGACGTCGGCGAACGCGGAGGCGATCACTTTCTGGCCGCGGTCGTGCCCGTCCTGTCCGATCTTAGCGACCAGGATGCGCGGACGCCTTCCCTCGGCGTCCTCGAACCGTTCGATCAGTGCCTGCAGCTTCTCGACCTTGTCGGACATCGTCGCGGCCTCGCGCTTGTAGACGCCGGTGATGGACTTGATCTCGGCGCGGTGGCGCCCAAAGGCCTTCTCCAGGGCGTCGGAGATTTCCCCGACGGTGGCCTTGGCGCGCGCGGCGTCGATGGCCAGCGCCAGCAGGTTGCCGTTGCCGTCCTGCGCCGAGCGGGTCAGCGCCTGCAGCGCGGCGGCGACGTCGGCGGCGTCGCGGTCGTTTTTCAGCCGCGCCAGCTTGTCGATCTGCAGGCGCCGCACCGTCGAATTGTCGACCTTGAGCACGTCGATCTGGGCATCGCTGGTGGGGCGGAATTTGTTGACGCCGATCACCGACTGGCGCCCGGCGTCGATGCGGGCCTGGGTCTTGGCGGAGGCTTCCTCGATGCGCAGCTTGGGAATCCCGGCCTCGATGGCCTTGGCCATGCCTCCCAGCGCCTCGACCTCCTCGATATGGGCCCACGCCTTGCGGGCGAGATCGTAGGTCAGCCGCTCCACATAGAACGAGCCGCCCCAGGAGTCGACGATCCGCGTGGTGCCGCTTTCCTGCTGCAGGAACAGCTGGGTGTTGCGCGCGATCCGGGCGGAGAAGTCGGTCGGCAGCGCCAGCGCCTCGTCGAGCGCATTGGTGTGCAGAGACTGGGTATGGCCCTGGGTCGCCGCCATCGCCTCGATGGTGGTCCGCATCACGTTGTTGAAGACGTCCTGGGCGGTGAGCGACCAGCCCGAGGTCTGGCAATGGGTGCGCAGCGACAGCGAGCGCGCGTCCTTCGGGTTGAACGGCTTGAGCAGCTTCGCCCACAACAGGCGGGCCGCGCGCATCTTCGCGACCTCCATGAAGAAGTTCATGCCGATCGCCCAGAAGAACGACAGCCGCGGCGCGAAGCGGTCGATGTCCAATCCGGCGGCGATGCCGGCGCGGACATACTCGACGCCGTCGGCGAGCGTGTAGGCGAGCTCCAGGTCCTGGGTCGCTCCCGCCTCCTGCATGTGGTAGCCGGAGATCGAGATCGAATTGAATTTCGGCATCTTCTGCGAGGTGTAGGCGAAGATATCGGAGATGATCCGCATCGATTGCGCCGGCGGATAGATGTAGGTGTTGCGCACCAAGAACTCTTTCAGAATGTCGTTCTGAATCGTTCCCGACAGCTACTCCGGTGGCACGCCCTGTTCCTCGGCGGCGACCACGAACAGCGCCAGGATCGGCAGCACCGCGCCGTTCATGGTCATCGACACGCTCATCTGGTCGAGCGGAATGCCCGCGAACAGGGTGCGCATGTCGTAGATCGAGTCGATCGCCACGCCGGCCATGCCGACGTCGCCCGAGACGCGCGGATGATCTGAGTCGTAGCCGCGATGGGTGGCGAGATCGAAGGCGATCGAGAGGCCTTTCTGGCCGGCGGCAAGATTGCGCCGGTAGAAGGCATTGGAATCCTCAGCCGTCGAGAAGCCGGCATATTGCCGTATCGTCCACGGCTGGGTGACGTACATGGTCGGGTAGGGGCCGCGCAGATAGGGCGCGATGCCCGGATAGGAATCGAGGCAATCGAGGCCATCGAGATCGGCCGAGCCATAGGCGCTTTTGATCGCGATGCCTTCGGGCGTCAGCCAGGGCGCGGCTTCCACCGGCGCCGCAGACGCCATGTCGGCAAATTCGGATTGCGAAAAATTTGGGATGCGGCTCATGGATTCGTTCATGGGTCCGTTTATAGGTCCGTCTATGGGTCCGTCTTTGCGATTACCCGCTCTCACTTATCCAAGAATATCGTAAGCGGCGGTCAGTGTCGCCAGTGCGTCGCAGCCTTCGTAAATAAATGACTGCACGCCCGCGCCCCGCAGCGCGGTCTGCCGCTCGCCCGGACGGCCGGCGAGGTAAATGTGACGCACGCCGGCGGATTTGAGTGCCTGTGCCGCCGCCGCGGCTTCTTTCTCATAAACTCTATG
>JBKQQE010000461.1:0-7796 GCA_052326245.1 Xanthobacteraceae bacterium
CCACCTCGGCCCATGTCGCCGACTACATGCTCGGCATCTTCCGCACCTCGCCGCCGACCAAGGAGAACCGGCGGCACGGCCTGACCCAGTTCCTGGTCGACATGAAGACGCCGGGGATCAAGGTCAACCCGATCGGCCAGATCAGCGGCCAGAGCGAATTCAACGAGGTGGTGTTCGAGGACGCGTTCATGCCGGACGACCATGTGCTCGGCGAGATCGACGGCGCCTGGAAACAGGCGACCAGCGAACTCGCCTACGAGCGCAGCGGTCCGGAGCGCTTTCTCGAGACCTATTACGTCTTGACGGAACTGGTGCGCGCGCTCGGCCGCGAGCCCGACCTGCGCGGCGCCGAGGGCGTCGGCCGCCTGGTGGCGCAGCTGCATACGCTTCGGCGGATGTCGGTGTCGGTCGCCGGCATGCTGCACGCCGGCAAGGAGCCGGTGGTGGAAGCCGCCATCGTCAAGGACGTCGGCACGATCTGGGAACAGCAGCTGCCGCACCGGGTGCGCAACCTCGCGGCGTTCGTCGAGCCCGACGTCACCAACCACGAGACGCTGGAGCGCCAGCTCGACTTCGCCATCAAGATCGCGCCCAAGCTCACTTTGCAGGGCGGCACCACCGAGGTGCTGCGCGGCATCATCGCGCGCGGGCTCGGCCTGCGCTGAACGCAACCCATCGAGGACTCAAAGCCCATGACGCCCGCGCGTGACATCGCCGTCGAAAAAACCGGTTTCGTCGCCACCATCGAGATCCGGAAGCCGCCGCTCAATTTCTTCGACATCGCGCTGATCCGCCAGATCGCCGACGCGCTCGACCAGATCGACGCCGATTCCGGCCTGCGCGCCACCGTGCTGGCGGCGCAAGGCAAGGCGTTTTGCGCCGGCGCCAATTTCGGCGATCCGGCGCGGCAGGAGAGCGACAGAGCGGCGGCCAAGGGCGACCCGGCCACCGGGCTCGGGCCGATCAACCACCTCTATCAGGAAGCGGTTCGCATCTTCCGCGCCAGGAAGCCGATCGTGGCGGCGGTGCATGGCGCGGCGATCGGCGGCGGCCTGGGACTGGCGCTTTCGGCCGACTTCCGCGTCACCTGCCCGGAAGCGCGGTTTTCGGCGAACTTCACCCGGCTCGGCTTTCATCCCGGCTTCGGCCTCACCGTGACGCTGCCCGAGGCGGTGGGCCAGACCAACGCCGCGCTGATGTTCTACACCAGCCGCCGCGTCACCGGCGAAGAGGCCTTCAAGATGGGGCTCGCCAGCGTGCTGGTGCCGCAGGCCGAGGTGCGCGCGGCAGCGGTCAAGCTTGCGGCCGAGATCGCCGAATGCTCGCCGCTCGGCGTGGTCTCGACCCGCGCGACGCTGCGCCAGGACCTCGCCGACCGCGTCAAGGCCGCGACCGACCACGAGCTCGCCGAGCAGAGCTGGCTGCGCGGCACCGAGGATTTCAAGGAAGGCGTCAAGGCCACCGAGGAACGCCGCGTCCCGAATTTCAAGGGACGCTGATACGCTTTCGCCGCTCTTCCATCGCGGCGTCGACCCGATGCGGAACCCGCCGGACCTCGTCCCGGTTGAGTTTTTTCAAGCCTGCAAGTTTACGGACCGCTAACCATGTCGGGCAGCGGACGCGACGCCGTCTAAACCCAATCTTTAGAGGCGCCGCCTAACAATCGAGGCAACGATCCTCTCGAGCGCGCGTTTCCGATGAAGCCACGGTGGCCGAGCGTTACCCAGCTGGCGATAGTTGCTGCAAGCCTGGTCGTATTCGCGACCGGCGGGCATTTCGCTGCCAAGGCGGTGATCGAGGGACAGCAATCGAGGCAGCTCGAAGAGCTGACCGGCGTCGCCTTGCGGCGCTCCGAGGTTGCGGCGGACTTCGGCGCGGCGACGCTCGACGAACTTGCGAAACGCGGGCCGTTGAATTGCGATCCGGCATCGCTGCAGTCGGTTCGTCTGCAGGTGTACCAGCGCTCCGCCGTGAAGGACATCCGCCTGGTCGATCGCGACGGCTCGGTGATCTGCTCCGCCTATTCCGAGACGCTGGAATTCGACAACGGGCGGGTTGACCGCCCGGACATGGTGCATTCCAGGGATGGCCGCCTGCTGCTGTTCCGCGTCGACCAGTTCAGCGGCGTCGCGCTCGGCGTGCTCAGGGACATCGACGAGAAGAATTCACTGGTCGCCATTCTCGGGATCGACTCCTACGTCGTCGACATCATGCCCGAGGAACTGCGCGCCCACAGCGAAGTCCTGCTTGAGCTGAACAACGGCTCCGAGGTCGGTCGGTTTGCCCTGAAAAGCCCCGCCGGGCCGTCGCCGCTCGTCAGCTTCGACAAGGCCTCGATCCGCTACCCTCTGCATGTGACGATCCGCGTCGAGCGCAGCGCCTTGCAGCGCTGGAACCGCGAAGCCTACTGGCCAATGATGCTGATCGCCCTGGCGCTTGGAGCGGCGTTCGGCCTGCTCCTGAGCAGGACGACGGCACGGCTGGAAGGCCCGATCGCCGATATCGACCGCGGGCTGAAGCGGCGCGAGTTCAAGCCGTTCTATCAGCCGATCTCCGAGCTGCGCACCGGCGCCATCCTTGGATGCGAGGTGCTGGCGCGATGGGTCCGCGAGGACGGCAGCATCGTTCCGCCGATGAGCTTCATCCCGCTGGCGGAATCCAGCGGGCGCATCGAGCCGATGACATGGCAGATTCTGGAGACCGCGCTCAAGGAGCTGCGCCCTCGCCTGCGCGAAGACAAGCGGTTCAAGGTGTCCATCAACGTGGTGCCGCGCCATCTGCTGAGCGACGGCTTCACCGCAACGCTGCGGCGCGTCGTGCTTGGCGCCGGGGTGTCGGCGCGCCAGGTCGTGCTCGAAATTACCGAACGCGATGAATTGCCCGACCTCGACAGGGCCGCGGCGGCGGTGAAGGAGCTGCGCGAACTCGGCTTCAGGGTGGCGATGGACGACGTCGGGGTCGGGCACAGCGGCCTGTCCCAGTTGAAGGCACTTGGTGCCAACACCATCAAGATCGACAAATTCTTCGTCGACACCATCGCGGCGGACGGCTCAACCGCGACCATCGTGGAGACGCTGGCGCGGCTGGCGCGAGACCTGCACATGACGGTCGTCGCCGAGGGCGTCGAAACCGTCGAGCAGGTTCACGCGCTCATCGGCTGTGGCGTCGAGGAGGGGCAAGGCTATTTCGTCTCGCCGCCACTGCCGTTCGCAAAGTTCGACGAACTGGTGGAAATCCGCGGCGCGCGAGCGATCGCCGAGGCGACCGTCCGGGAAGCCGCGCTGGTCGCATAATTCATCACTTCATCATTTGGCCGCGCAGCTCGCCGCCGGGGTTGGCCGCGGTGTGGATGTTTGCATACCATTTGCCCGCCAGCAGGTCGGCCGCCTGGTTCTCGGTCAGCGTTGCCGACCCCTCGATGGGACTCTGCACCGTCTTGAACGGCAGCACGATTCCGGCGTTCTTGCCCGGCTCACTCGGGCCATGAAAGTGGGCGCCGAGAGCCGGCCCGCTCAGGCCCGCGTACGTAACGGTGAAGGTCAGAACCTTGGTCTCGGTGTTGAGCTTGGCCTCGGCTTTTCCGGTCGCCGTGCTCGCATTGGGTGGAACCTCGTTGGCACCCTTGAGGTCTGCCGTCAGGGTGATCGTCTCCGCATGGGCCGGCGGAACGGATGCCGGCAGTCCGGCCAGGAGCACAATTGCCGCAATCGAATACGTGACGGTTCTCATGGTTCCCTCCCTGGGAATGGCGCTGGAGCATGATCCGGACCGGAACGGCCGCGTTGGCGCAAAGTGGAAACCGGTTTTCCGAAAAGATCATGCTCAAACAAAGAGATGAAATCATGATGCGATTCGATCCAATCGCATCATGATCTCCTGGCACAATAACACCGAAATCGGTCGGGGCTTCCGCAACGACCCGGAATTTTTTCTCGGCCCGCCTCAGCCGACAGCTACGCGAAAGATGGCCATGCAGTTGCCGCCCGCGATCTTTCCGGCCTCCTCGGGCGTGAAGCCACCGCGCGGCATCGCCGCGACGAGGTGCGCCCACTGCGCGTAGTCCTGCACGCTGCCGGGACCGGCGACCTGCTGGTCGGGGCCGATGCAGACATGCTCCACGCCGACCACATCGACCATTCCATGAATCCCCCCGATGCCAGCCCCCTGACCAAAGCAGGGTTTCACCCGACGATGCGATGGATGCCGAGCGCCAATGCGAGCGCGATGAAGAGGACAAGCACCGCGCCGAGCTTATGCTGCAGATCGTCGAGGCGTGCATAGGCCGACGCGTCGCCACGCCGGCGCGCCTGCCGACGCGCATGCACCACCCAGACGCAAACCGCGTTACAGGCGATGGCGAGGAGGCCGGCCACCGCCATCAGCACCAGCGCGCGGTCGATGGACGCGGAACGCCACAGCACCGCGCCGGAGATCGCCACGAGGATGAAGGCCGGCGCCTCCACATAGAGGTCGATCGGCCAGTGCACGTTGGCGACATAGTCGCGCTCCGCCTCGCCGCCGACGGCATGCTCGATGATCCCTTCGGTGGCGATGCAGCCGATCTAGGCGCCGAGCGCGAGCAGATGGATCAACAGCCAGACGGTCATGGCGCATTCAAGCTCACTTGCTTGCGCGTCCCGGCCTTCGCCGGGACGCCGACATCGGGGCCGGATCGATCGAGAGCTACTGCTGATCGTTGCCCATGATGGCGGCGAGCTTGTCGTAGTATTTGCCGACGAGATCGATATTGCCCTTGTTCTCGACCGGCTGCTCCGGCATCTTCAGCGCCGCGTTGAGGTCGTCCAGCGCTTCCTTCTTGTCCTTGGCCGACATCTTCTTGTCGGCCTGGATCTGGGCGATCTGCATCTTGATCACGGCTTCGCTGCCGACATACTTCTTGCTGACCGGATCGAAGCCGGCGAGCACCAGGCTGATATTGTCGATCACGTCGTTGTAGTTGTCGTAGCTGGCGAAACCGTATTTCTTGGCCACCGCCTCGAGCGCCGCGGCGGTCTTCGCATCCGGCTTGGCGTTGCCCTGCAGCTTGTCGGTGATCGCATCCATGTCCTTGGCTGCCGCGAGCACGCCTTCGACCTGCTTCTCGGTCAGCGCTATCTGCTTGAGCGCGGGCGGCGCGCCCGGGGCCGGCGCCATCTGGTTCGCCGGCGCCTGCTTGGCCTGCGCCAGCACGCTGCCGGTGGACGAGAGCGCCACCGCGGCGGACACGCAGACGACGCTCAGGGCGAAAGCGAGGGGACGAAGCAAGTCGCGCATGGAGGTCTCCTGGAGTTTGTGGGGTTTGGACGGGACAGAAGTCTAATTCAGTAGCGGCGGATTGTGTCCAGAATCTTTCGCGACCCGCACCAAGGCGCGCGCCAGCGGCGTGGCGCTGGCGCGGCTGTTCTGGGCGAGGCGAAAACCTCGTGCTCAGTCCGAAGCTTACCGGCCGTGCCGTGCCGCCTGCGGTACTGGCCACCGCCGACGCCGTGATCGCGTGACCGGCAAGCCGCTCACGGCGCCACGCCGAGCGCCTTGAGCTCGAAGTTGGCCGCGTCCCATTCGATGAAGCTATGCGGGCAATCGGCCACCGCGAGCTTGAACAGCGGCATGGCCTCGCCCTTCGCCCCCTTCGACAGCAACAGTTCGGCGTTGTAGAAATTCGCCTCGCAGACCTGCCCGTTCTTCTTCGCCGGGTCGGGATTGTCGGCTGCCGCAAGCAGGGCGGCGGGCGTCATCTGGCCGAGGAACAGGCCGATTACCGGCGCCGGCCAGGCCGTCATGTCGAGTTGCGAGGTGGTCTGCGCCAGCCGGCTCGGCAGGCCGTTGCGAGCGCCGACGATCTCCAGCCACAGCGCCACGTAGGCATATTTCGGCATCAACGCGCTGGCCTGGTTGAGATCCGCCAGCGCCTTGGGCAGCGCGCCGGCAAAGAGGTTCAAGCGGCCGCGTTCGAAGAACCAGCCTCCGTTCTTGGGATCGATGCCGAGGGCCTGGTCGTAGTCGGCAATGGCGTGCTCGAGGTCGCCCTTGGCTTTGTACACGCTGCCCCGGCCGGTGTACGGGAAGGCGTTCTTGGGATCGAGACTGATCGCCTGGCTATAGTCGGCAATGGCGCGATCGTAGTCGCCCTTGAGCTTGTAGACGACGCCGCGGTTGGTGAGGGCCAGCGTGTATTTGGGGTCGAGCCTGTTCGCCTCATCGAAGTCGGCGATGGCGCGGTCGTAGTCCTTCTTGTTGCTGTAGGCGCTGCCCCGGCTGACGTAAGCCCTGGCGTATTTGGGGTCGAGGCTGATCGCCATGGACTGGTCCGCAATGGCGTGGTCGTAGTCGCCCTTGTTGGCGTAGACGACGCCGCGGTTGAAATAACCCAGGGCGTATCTGGGAGCCATGCTGACGCCCTGATCGAGGTCGGCGATGGCGCGGTCGTAGTCCCGCTTGGCGTTGTAGTCAGTGCCCCGGCTGATATAGGCCTTGGCGTTCTTGGGATCGAGGCTGATCGCCTGGGTTTCGTCCGCAATGGCGTGGTCGTAGTCGCCTTTGTTGGCGTAGGCGATGCCCCGGGCGAAGTAGGTCGGCGCGAACTTGGGATCGAGAGAGATCGCCAGGTTGTAGTCGGCAAAGGCGCGGTCGACATCGCCCTTGTCGGCATAGACGCCGCCGCGGTTCTTGTAGGCGAGCGCGTAGCCGGGATTGATGCCGATCGCGAAGTCGTAGTCGGCGATGGCACGGTCCTTGTCGCCCTTGTCGTAGTAGATATTGCCGCGACCGACATAGGCCTCATCGTATCTGGGATTCAGGCTGATCGCCCGGCCGTAGTCGGCAAAACCGCGGTTGAGATCGCCCTTGTCGCGGTAGGCGCCGCCCCGGTTCTTGAAGGCCGTGGCGTAGTTGGGGTCGAGACTGATCGCCTGGCTGTAGTCGACGATGGCACGGTCGAGATCGCCCCTGTCGTAGTAGACGTTGCCGCGGCCATTGAAGGGGAAGGAGTTTTTCGGATCGAGGCTGATCGCCTGGTTATAGTCGGCCAATGCGCGGTCGAGATCGCGCTTGTCGCGGTAGCCGTTGCCGCGGTTGTTGAAGGCGGCGGAGAGATTCTTCGATGTCTCCTTGCCGGACTGGATGATGGTGGTGCAGCCGCCGATCTGCACGTCGGGCGGGGCCTTCTCCTTGTTCACGCACCAGGTCCACGCCTGCGACTGCGCCGCATCCGCGGTGCCGCCGGTCAATGTGCCGGCGGCGATGGCTGCCGCGACGACGGCGATGTGGCAGCTTGTGGCCCTGCGAAAACCTGTGCTCATGATACGCCCCCCTGCTTTCGGCCCTTCCCCGCGGCAGCCCGGCGACGCCGGCGAAAGCAACCGGCGGCCGCCGGCGATTCCGCCCCCCGAAGCCTCGTCGTCACCGACACCACGATGAGCTATGTCGACAATTACGCGGCGGTTCCGCCCGGTAGTCAAGCGATCTGCCGGCCCGTCGGTCCGCCGTCGGCATCCCGGGTCGCGACGGCGACCTCAACGTCCCGGCGGCATGAGGCGACCGCGCTGGTGATCGAGCAACGACGCGACGTGCCGTCGCCCGGAAACCCGTGCTAGTCTGGCCCGCAGGGCGTCGACAGAAGGATCCTGAAATGAAGCGGCGCGAGTTCATGGCGATGCTCGGCGGCGCGGCCCTGGCGCAGCCCGGCGCGGCTTTCGCGCAAACGCCGGGCAGGATCTACCGCCTCGGGACGTTTCACCCGGTGGCGCCCATGACCGACGTCAGCCCGTTCGGAAAGATCCTGCTGAAGGTTCTCGAAC